>JBGSQO010000587.1:0-9835 GCA_041738055.1 Filomicrobium sp. | reverse complement strand
GGCGGAGAGCGATCCTCAGGCCGGCCGCGACAACGACGAGCGCAGCAACCGTTCGGGTCAGGGCGAGGAGACGGGCAAGCCGGCCGCCAATGGCAAGCAGGTCCCCGCCGAGGCGGAGCCGGTCGATGCGGCGGACACCGCGATGCTGGCGCGCCTGCATCTCGAACTCAAGGGCGCTGTGCTGGAGGCGCGGGATCTGGCCCGCAGCCTGCGTCACATCGAGGTCTCGCCCAGCCATCTGCTGTGCGTGCTGGTGACCAAGCCGGCGGCCCGCGCCGAATTGAAGCAACTGGGCATCGTCAACGGAGAGCGCACGCTGCTGCGCAAGTACCTCCTGCAGAAGTGCATCGACGACGAGGACATGGCGATCGACGGGCACGACGACCGTCCTGTGTGGTCGGCCGAGATCACCAAGCTGCGCACGCGCGCGCTCGAGGTCGCCGAGAAGCGCGCCAGCGACGTTCCGGTGACCATCAAGGACGTGTTCGACGCGCTGCTGGACGTAAAGAACGGCATTACCGCCGGGACGTATCTCGCCGAGGACAAGCGCCCGCCCACGAAGGCAGAGAAGGCTGTGCGCGACCTCACGGCGCAACTGCGCGGCGAGTTCAAGAGCCAGATCGGCGAAGCCACCAAGGAACTGAAGCGACTCAATGCCGATGCGGCCCAACGCACCCAGCTGCTCGAGCAACAACTCGTTCAACTGCGCAGCGAACTCAATCAGGTCGTGACCTATCTGCGCGGCAACGCGGCCCAGGCTTCAGGGGCGACGACGGCGCAACAGGCAACCGGCCAGCCGTCGACCGCCACCGAGCACCCGATGCAATCGGCAGCCGTTCAGCCGACGCAGGCCGTAACGGTGACGGCGGTTCCAGTGCAGTCTGTTCAAGGCAGCGCCTCCGCTCCGCAGCCGCCTGCGCCCGAGAAGCGAGGCTGGTGGCTCGGCGGCGGCCAAGGCTGAGCGACGGCGACTGTGTCGCGTGCGCTGGGTCGGGGCGCGCTCCGACGGCGGGGCGGGGCGATCACCTCACGCCCCGATCATGCCGGCGATGGTTGCGCGCAACTCGGCGAGACCTTCGTTCTTTTCCGATGACGTGGCGATCAGGAACGGAAATGCCGCCGGGTGCTGGGCGATCTTTGCGGCCGTCGCCTCGATCAGTTTGGCGCGCGACAGCAGGCTGATCTTATCGATCTTGGTCAGCACGATCTGATAGGTGACGGCGGCGGTATCCAGCATGGCCATGATGTCGGCGTCGATCGTCTTGATGCCATGCCGGGCGTCGATCAGCAGGAAGACCCGCTTCAGGGTCGCGCGCCCGCGCAGGTAGTCCTTCACCAGCGCCGTCCACTGGTCGACCTTGTCCTTGGGCGCCTTGGCAAAGCCATAGCCGGGCATGTCGAACAGGTAGAGCGGTCCCGGCCCGTCAAAGCCCTGGGGCACGAAGACGTTCAGCTCCTGCGTGCGGCCGGGCGTGTTGGAGGTGCGGGCGAGCCCACCCTGGCGGGTCAGCGCATTGATCAGGCTCGACTTGCCGACATTGGAGCGACCGGCGAAGGCGATCTCGTCGCGATCGGCCGGGGGCAGGTGGACCAGATCCACGACGCCCTTCACGAACCCCCACGGCCGCTCGAACAGCCGCTCGCCAGCGGCAAGATCGTCGGCGGAAAAGTCCATCACGGCGGTCATGGTCGATCTGCCGAACCGGAATGCCAGGGCGGCCGGGTGTCTCCCCCCCCGCCCGGTCTCTCCCGGATCAGCCCTTTCGTTTCGGCATGAGCCCGGTCACCGATCCGAGCGTCTTCTTGATGTTATCGACCAGCGGCACGTCCGCGCCCTGGCGCTTCATGATGACGTACTGCTGGCCGAGCGAGAGCACGTTGTTCCAGGCCCAGTAGATGACGAGACCGGCCGGGAACGTCGCCAACAGGAAGGTGAACATCACCGGCATCCAGTTGAAGATCATCTGTTGCGTCGGGTCGGGCTGGGCCGGGTTCAGCTGCATCTGCAGCCACATGGTGATGCCCATGACGAGTGGCCAGACGCCGACGTGCAGATAGTCCGGCACCAGGAACGGGAGGAGCCCGAACAGGTTGAACAGGCTGGTCGGGTCGGGCGCGGACAGATCCTGAATCCAGCCGAAAAAGGGTGCGTGGCGCATGTCGATCGACACGAACAGCACCTTGTAGAGGGCAAAGAACACCGGGATCTGCAGCAAGATCGGCAGACAGCCGGCCAGCGGGTTGATCTTCTCCTGCTGGTAGAGCTTCATCAGTTCCTGCTGCTGGCGCGGCTTGTCGTCCTTGTAGCGCTCGCGCAGCCGCTCCATCTCGGGCTGCAGTTTCTTCATCTTGCCCATCGACTCGTAGGCCTTGTTCGCCAGCGGGAAGAAGATCGCCTTGACGATGACCGTCGTCGCCAAGATGGCGAGACCGAAGTTGCCGAGCTGCTTATAGAGCCAGTCGAGCAGGTGATAGAGCGGCTTGGTGATGAACCAGAACCAGCCCCAGTCGACCATGTAGTCGAATTCCAGGATCTGACCGGTCTGCTCATAGCTCTCGATCGTGCCGACTTCCTTGGCGCCCGCGAACACGCGGCCCGTGACCGTCTTCGTGTGGCCCGCCGGGATCGTCAGCGCCTCGCCGAGATAATCGGCCTGATAGGCCCATTGCTCGCTGGCCGTCTGGCGCCCGACGAGGCGCAGACTGCCGGTGTAGGTCATCGCCTGATCGGGGATAATGGCGGTCGCCCAATACTTGTCGGTGAAGCCGAGCCATCCACCCTTGACGTTGGCGAACGACTTCGAGCCGTCCTCCTCCTGCAGTCCGGCGTAGGTGAACTCCTTCAGCCGCTGCTCTTCGCCGAGCCAGCCGACCGCACCCTCGTGCTGGACGAAGAAGCCCTCGACCTTGGGCGTGCCGTAGCGGTAGACGCGGGCATAGGGGTAGAGCACGGCATCGCCGGCCGACGCATTGCGCACCTCGTCGGCGATAGAGAACATGAACTTCGGATCGACCGAGATGGTCCGGGTGAAGGTCAGGCCGGCCCCATTGTCCCAAGTGAGCTTCAGCGGCTGCTCGGGCGTCAGTTTGGCGCCTTCAGGGGCCGACCACACGTTATCGCTGCCGGGCAGCTTGACGGTCGAGCCTGCGGGCGCGCTCCAGCCCTGCTCGGCGAAATACTGGGCAGGCTTCAGCAACTCGACGTTCGCGCTCTTCGGGTCGGCCTTGACGCGGTATCCAGCGAGCGTCACCTCGTCGATCCGGCCGCCCTTAAGATTGACCGAGCCCTTCAGCGACGGGGTGTCGATGGCGACGCGCGGCGTCTTCTCGACGACGGGTGCGGCAGGGCCGACGCCGGGAATGCTGCCAGCAGCACCTGATGGCGTGGGCACCCCCGGCTGCGCGCCGGGCTGTTGGCTGCTCGACTGGGTCACGGCCGGAGCGGGAGGCTTCGGCGGCGGGAACATGATCTGCCAGGAGATGAGCACGCCCATGGACAGCGCGATCGCCAGCAGCAGGTTCGTCGAGTTCTCGGGGTCCTTGTTGTTCATTCCTGCCTCGGCTCACCCTGCTGTCGTCGCTGCATGCGCATCCTGTGTCGGCCGGTCATCTGCCGACCAATACGGGCGACTGCAATCCTCTGATTTCCCCGGACCCGACCGTTCGGACGCAGCTTACCGCTGCGGCACGCTCCAAGGGCCGGTGCACTGGTTGCTCCGGCCGCAGGGATATCGGGACCTCGATCCGGCACGATATCGGGCATCGACGGCTTTTGCGCAACTGCTCAAAAGCGCCCGGTGCCGCAATCGAACTCTGGGCGTGTCCCAAATCCTGCCCGACGCCGGTGGGTCAATCGCCGCCTTTTGCCTCTGATCGGGCGCCGCCCCGGCCGCGCCCACCGCCGCGATGTGATGGGGGACGTGGGCCGCCTGGATTGCCGAGTTCGCGATTGACGCGGGTCAGCGCGGTCTGCAGGTCCGAAAGGATGAGAGGGTAGTCGCGATCGAAGGCGGCATTGCGTGCCACGACGACATAGTCGCAGCCCGGCATTGCCTGAGCGTAGAGCGCCGTGACCGCAGCCTTGAGGCGGCGGCGGATGCGGTTGCGGTGAACGGCGTTGCCCTGCTTCTTGGTGATGGTGAAGCCGAACCGAGCCGTATGGCCGTCTTTGGCATCGGGCGCATTGGCCGTGTCGGGGTTCGCAGCATCGACCGAAGGTTCGCCTGCCCCAGCGCCGTCGCGCCGCTTGGACTCGAGCACGAACGACGGCGTCGCCCAGCGTGCCCCTCCGCGAATGCGGAGGAACTCGGCGCGCTTCTTCAGGGTCGTGAGCGAGATGGTGCGGCCCTGCCGTGAGGGGTCTGCGGCCGTGCGAACCGGCCCGTCAGGCCGACAGGCGCTTGCGGCCCTTGGCGCGGCGACGGGCGAGGACCCTGAGGCCGCCTACCGTCTGCATGCGCTTGCGGAAGCCATGGCGGCGCTTGCGAACGAGCCGGCTCGGTTGATAAGTGCGCTTCACGGTCGTCTCCAAAATTGGTCAACCGCCATGACTGCGGCTTAAACGCAACCCGAATGGCGGAACGGTTAGTGCCCGGCGCGCCGGCAACGGCACAGCGCGGGCAGGTGGCTTGCCTCTGTCCGAGGTCAATATCCGGAGTTCGCGGCTTTTAGCCGTCAGGCGGGGCAAAGTCAATCGAGGGGATCGGGGGACAGGATCATGAGTGCCGGTCGCAGATGGGTCCAGCTGCGGGGCAGACACGCTCAATTCGCGCCGGGCATCGAAAGCATGCCCGGTGGTGCCTTGCGAAGCCTTGTTTCACGGGCGATCACGACTGCCTGGACCGCATCACGACCGCTTGAGACGCCGTTCTCTTTTGCCTGTCCATGCTGCATGTATCCGCTCACGGCGAGACACCACGCTCTCGCATGACGTCGTTACCAACGATCGGGCAAGCATCCGATGACGAGCGGAGAGGCACCATGACAGAGTTTCGGACGCCACTTCTGGACGCGCCGGCCACGCGGCGACAGGTTGCCGGCGGAGCGGTCGGCCTGCTGGCGGCCGTCTTCTTGATGACGGCAGGACAGGACGCGTCAGCCGGCAGCGCCGAAGTCTTCCGGGCGCATGCCAAGGGTTCGACGCTGACGGTCGATCATTCGGCCTGGGACAAGCTGCTCGGGGCCTACGTGAAACCGGGCGCGGACGGCGTCAACCGGGTCGACTACGCGGCCATGAAGGCAGCCGGGCAGTCCGCCCTCAAGGGCTATGTCAAGGCGCTCGAGGCCGTCGATCCGCGCAAGCTGGACCGGCCCGAGCAGTTCGCCTTCTGGGCCAATCTCTACAACGCCAAGACCATCGACATCATCCTCGACCACTATCCCGTCGCCTCGATCCGCGACATAACCATCGGCGGGGGTCTGTTCGACCTCGTCAAGAAGTCGGTCGGTGCGGGCGGCCCGTGGAAGGCGGAGGTGCTCAAGGTCGGCGGCCAGTCGCTCAGCCTGGACACCATCGAGCACGAGATCCTGCGCCCGACCTTCAAGGACCCGCGCGTGCACTATTCGGTCAACTGCGCGTCCTACGGCTGCCCCAACCTTGCCACTGAGGCCTTCACCGGGGCCAAGCTGGAAGGCCAGCTCGATGCCGGGGCGCGCGCCTTCGTCAACCATGCGCGCGGCATCAGCGTGAACGGGGGCAAGGTCACGGCGTCCTCGATCTACACGTGGTTTGCCGCGGACTTCGGCGGCTCCGCCAAGGGCGTGCTGGCTCACGTGCGGGCCTACGCCACCCCGGAGCTGAAAGCGAAGCTCGAGGGCGTGACAACGATCGACGGCTACCAGTACGACTGGTCGCTGAACGACACCGCGAAATCGAAATCCTGAGGTCTGGCGAAAGGGAGTACGGACAATGACACCGAAGTCTGCTGACGACGCCGCGCCGACCGACACGCGCGGGTTCGTTCATCAGTTGAGGTCCTGGGCGCCGCTGATCGGCCTTGCCGCCGTGATGGCGCTGGTGTTCGGCATGGGCTGGCACAAATACCTGTCGTTCGAGACCATCGGGCGCAACTACGATGCCTTGAAGGGGTTCATCGATCAGAACTTCGCGGCGGCGCTGGCGATCTACGTGCTGGCCTATGTCGCGGTCGTGGCTCTCTCGCTGCCCGGCGGGCTGGTCATGACACTGGCCGGCGGGCTTCTGTTCGGCTGGGTGGTCGGTGCGCCGGCAACGATCGTCGGGGCCACAATCGGCGCCACCATCGTGTTCCTCATCGCCAGGACGTCGCTGGGCGAAACCCTGGCGGCGCGGGCCGGTCCATGGCTGGCGAGCCTGCGCGACGGCTTCAAGGAGAACGCGCTGAGCTATCTCCTATTCCTGCGACTGGTGCCGGCGTTCCCGTTCTTCGTCGTCAACGTCGTCCCCGCCCTGCTCGGCGTGCCGCTCCGGACCTACATCATTGGCACACTGATCGGCATCATTCCGGGCACGACGGCGTTCTCTGTTGCCGGCGCAGGCCTCGGCAGTGTCGTCGCGGCGCAGAACGACGTCTACAAGGCCTGTCTCGCCAGCCACGGCGGCGATACGGCGGCCTGCCCGTTCACCATCGATACGAGCGCGCTCGTCACGAAAGAGCTGCTCATCGCCTTCGCCCTGCTCGGCGTCGTCGCCCTCATTCCCGTCATCGTCAAGAAGTGGAGCAAGCGCCATGCAACCGCATAATCTGACCGCATCGGGATCGGCGACCGTGATGGCCAAGCAGGGTGCGGTAGATCCAGGTGGCGCCGGCATGACCGGCAGCGGCAAGCCAGCAGGCGGCAACGCGGGCACCGGCCATGGCGGCGGGCGTGGCGAAGGGAGCCAAACGATCACCTGCGATATCTGCGTGATCGGCGCCGGCTCCGGGGGCCTGTCGGTTGCAGCCGCGGCAGCCGCCTTCGGCCAAAGCGTCGTGCTCATCGAAAAGCACAAGATGGGCGGCGACTGCCTCAACTACGGCTGCGTGCCCTCCAAAGCCCTGATCGCCGCCGGCAAGCGGGCTGAGGCCATGCGCACGACCGCACCCTTCGGCATCACTCCGGTCGATCCCATGATTGATCCCAAGGCCGTCCACGACCACGTCAAGGCGGTGATCGCGGCCATCGAGCCCAACGACTCGGTCGAGCGGTTCACCGGGCTTGGCGTGCGCGTGATCCAGGCTCCCGGCCGCTTCGTCACCAAGGATACGGTGGCGGCCGGCGATACCCGCATCAAGGCGCGCCGGTTCGTCGTCGCCACCGGGTCGAGCCCATTCGTGCCGCCGATCCCCGGGCTCGCCAGCGTGCCCTATTTCACCAACGAGACCATTTTCGACAATCAGCAGCGGATCGACCACCTGATCATCGTCGGCGGCGGCCCGATCGGCATGGAGCTGGCGCAGGCGCATCGGCGGCTCGGCGCCAAGGTGACGGTGCTCGAGGGCGGCAAGGCGCTGGCCAAGGACGACCCCGAGATGACGGCGCTGGTACTCGACCACCTGCGCGGGGAAGGCATCGACATCCGCGAGGGTGCGCTGGCCGAGCGCATCGAGGGCGGGCATGGTCACGTCCGCGTCGTGATCAAGACCGCGAACGGCAGCGAGACGGTCGAGGGCAGCCACATCCTCATCGCCGCCGGCCGCAAGCCCAACGTCTCCGACCTCGGACTGGAGACCGCCGGCATCAAGTTCGACGCCAAGGGAATCAAGGTCGACGCCGGCATGGTGACGTCGAACGGGATCGTCTACGCCATCGGCGACGTGGTCGGCGGCCTGCAATTCACGCACGTGGCCAACTACCACGCCGGTATCGTCATCCGCCGCGCGTTGTTCCGCATGCCCGCCAAGGTCGATGCCGGCATCATTCCCTGGGTCACCTTCACCGATCCGGAATTGGCTCACGTTGGCCTGACCGAGGCGGAGGCGCTGAAAAAGCACGGCAAGGTCAACGTTCTGCGCTGGCCCTATCACGAGAACGACCGCGCCCAGGCCGAGCGCATCACGGCCGGCCACGTCAAGGTCGTCACAGACAAGAATGGCCGCATCCTGGGGGCGTCCATCGTCGGCGAACACGCCGGCGAACTCATCCAGATGTGGGCGTTGGCGCTGTCGCAGAAGATGAACGTCCGCGCCATGACGGGGTTCGTGTCGCCCTATCCGACGCTCACTGAGATCAACAAGCGCGCGGCCTACAAGTTCTACGCCGGGGCAGCCGGCAGTCCGATCCTGCGCAAGGTGATCGGATTGTTCGCGAAACTGGGATAGCTTCGATCTGCGGCGGGCCGGTCGGCCGCGGGCTCGGTAGTCCCACGGTTACACCAGGCCCGCCGCCGGCCGACCCGCGTCACCAAAGGATGGGGTGCGCGGCTTGACTGAACCCTAAGCAGACTTTCCGAAAAGTGTCCTCGCGGTTTTCGGCAAAAAGTCTGCTCAATCAAGGAAACCTAAGCAGACATTCGTTGGCAGCGCCACGAATGTCTGCTTAGGCGCCCGGAGCACCGCTTGCCGCAAGACGGACCCGACACTTCGAGAGACGGCGCCGCCCAGCAGATGGTCCCGGCACGCGGGCGCTTGGCTGCGAGTTATGTCGCCTCGCGCCGCGCATGGATGGGTCTCGGCCTGTCGCTGAAGCTGCTGCTGTTGACGGCGGCGTTCGTTATGCTGGCCGAGGTGCTGATCTTCGTCCCCTCCATCGCCAACTACCGGCTGTCCTGGCTCAACGACCGGCTTTTGGCCGCGCACTTGGCCGCACTCGCCGCCGAAGCCGTGCCCGGCGGCAAGATCCCCGACGCCCTGCGCATGGAGTTATTGCGCACCGCCGCGGTGAAGGCCGTCGCCATCCGGCGTGAGGGCCAGCGCCGCATGGTTCTGCCGCCCGATGAACCGATGACCGTGGACGCCCATTTCGACCTCCGCTCCATGCCGTCGGGCTCGGCCTTCGAGGAGGCGGGCCGGCGGTTCGCCCTCATCGGCGACGCCCTCGCCGTCTACCTGCGCAGCAGCGACCGCACCATCCGCATTCTCGGCAATCTCGGCATGGGTGACGGCGACTTCATCGAGGTCGTGCTGCCTGAGGCGCCGCTGCACACCGCGATGGTTCGCCATGGGCTCAACATCCTGGGCTTGTCGATCATCATCTCGCTGATAACGGCAGCACTCGTCTACCTGGCGCTGTCCAGCCTGCTGGTGCGGCCGATGATGCGAATCAGCCGCAACATGCTGCACTTCGCCGATCGGCCGGAGGACCAGAGCCGCATCATCGTGCCGTCCGAGCGCACCGACGAGATCGGCGTCACCGAGCGGGAGCTGGCCAGCATGCAGCGCCAGCTCGCCCAGCTGCTGCTGCAGAAGAGCCGGCTCGCCCAGCTCGGTCTCGCCGTCAGCAAGATCAATCACGACCTGAGGAACATGCTGGCGAGCGCGCAGCTGATCTCGGACCGGCTGACGACGCTGCCCGACCCGACCGTGCAGCGGTTCGCGCCCAAGCTGATCGCCTCGCTCGACCGCGCCATCAGCTTCTGCAACGACACGCTGCGGTTCGGGCGAGCCGAGGAGGCCGAGCCGCGGCGGGACTTGATGCTGCTGGCCCCGCTGCTCGATGAGGTGGGTGACGGCCTGGGTCTGCCACGCGAGGCCGGCATCGGCTGGCATGTAGAGATCGATCCGCGCCTGCGCATCGATGCCGACCGCGAGCATCTCTACCGCGTGCTCAACAACATCTGCCGGAATGCGGTGCAGGTGCTGGAGGCCATGCCGGTTGGCGGTCGGACCGACGGGCCGGGGCGGATCACGGTCACGGCCTGGCGCGAGGGTCGCGAGGT
>JBGSQO010000577.1:0-8643 GCA_041738055.1 Filomicrobium sp. | reverse complement strand
GGCAGGCGATGCAGGAGGCGATCCGGGCGACGAACGGGCTTCATGTCATCGAGGGCGGGGTCGAGGACCTGATCGTGACCGGCGGGCGCGTGGTCGGCGTCGTGCTGGGGACTGGCCGGGAGATCGCGGCCGGGGCGGTGGTGCTGACGACGGGGACGTTCCTCAACGGCATCATCCATCGGGGGTCGGAGCGGATACCGGCCGGGCGTATCGGCGATCCGCCGGCGCTCAGGCTGTCGGAGCGGATGGCGGCATTGGGCTTGACGCTCGGGCGGCTGAAGACGGGGACGCCGGCGCGGCTGCTGTCGTCGTCGATCGACTGGGCGAGCCTGGAGATGCAGCCGGGCGATGACGAGCCTGTGCCGTTCTCGTTCCTGACGGAGGCGATCACCAACCCACAAGTTCAGTGCGGCGTGACGACCACGACGGAGGCCACGCACGCGATCATTCGGGAGAATCTCGGCCGGTCGGCGATGTATTCGGGCGCCATCAGCGGGGTCGGGCCGCGCTACTGCCCGTCGATCGAGGACAAGGTCGTGCGGTTTGCAGACCGGGCCGGGCATCAGGTGTTCCTGGAGCCGGAGGGCCTCGACGACGACACGGTTTATCCCAACGGCGTCTCGACCTCCCTGCCGGCGGATGTGCAGGAGGCGTTTCTCAAGACCATGCCGGGGCTGGAGCAGGTCGTGATCAAGCGGCCGGGCTATGCCATCGAGTACGATTATGTGGATCCGACGTCGCTCAAGGCCACGCTGGAAGTGAAGGTCCTGCCGGGACTGTTCCTGGCCGGGCAGATCAACGGCACGACGGGGTATGAGGAAGCGGCGGCGCAGGGACTGATCGCGGGGCTCAACGCGGCGCTGGCGGCTGGAAATGACGGCGGCCAGGTGCGCGGGCGGGAGGTCGTTCTCTCGCGGGCGGACGGGTATCTGGGCGTGATGATCGACGACCTCGTTACGCGCGGAGTCTCCGAGCCTTACCGCATGTTCACCTCGCGGGCCGAGTTCCGTTTGAAGCTCAGGGCCGACAATGCCGATCAGCGGCTGACGCCAATCGGGCTCGCCATCGGTTGTGTGGGGGCTGTGCGCGGGGCCGCATTCGCGCGCAAGACGTCCGAACTGGCGGAGGCGCGCGGGCTCTTCGACCGGCTTGCTCTGACGCCCAACGAGGCCGAGCGGCATGGCCTCACGCTCAACAAGGATGGCCGGCGGCGATCGGCGTTCGAGCTGTTGGCGCTGCCGGGGGTCGATATCGGGCGGATCGCCGGCATCTGGCCGGAGGTCGGGGCGCTGCGGCTGGCCATTGCCGAGCAGGTGGCGGTGGATGCCCGCTATGCCGCCTATGTCGATCGGCAGGAGGCGGATGTCGCGGCTCTGAAGCGGGAGGAGGCGACCCGCATTCCCGAGGGTCTCGACCTCGAACTCATCCCGGGGCTGTCCAACGAGGTGCGCCAGAAGCTCGCCCGACATCGGCCGGGGAGTCTCGCGCAGGCCGCACGGATCGATGGCATGACGCCGGCGGCCTTGATGCTGCTGGCCGCCCATCTCAAGAAGTCTTCGCAGGGCTCGGCAGCATGAACGGGGCCAAGCGTGGAGCAATCGTCCGGATCAACGGGCCTGAAGACTTCCGGTCCGTCTTCGATGTTTCACGTGAATCCATCGAGAAGCTCGTAATCTACGCGAGCGAACTCAAGCGCTGGCAGAAGACCATCAATCTTGTCGCGCCCTCGACGCTCGACGACATCTGGACCCGGCACTTCGCCGATAGCGCTCAGCTGCTGGCGCTCGTCCCGGACCTGACGCCGGCCGGTCGCTGGATCGACCTCGGTTCGGGGGCGGGGTTTCCCGGGATGGTCATCGCCATCCTGCGGGCAGGGCTGCCGGGCGCGGAGGGGCGTACCGTCACGCTGATCGAGAGCGATACCCGAAAGGCAGCTTTCCTCGGGGAAATCGCGCGCAAGACCGCGACGGTTGTGGACATCGTGCCGAAGCGAATCGAGATAGTGTCGACTCAGTCTAAGTTGCCGGGCGTACAGGTGGTCTCGGCGCGGGCCCTCGCTCCGTTGTCGCGGCTCATCGGTTTGGCGTTGCCGCTGTTTGGTCCGCACACCGTCGGCGTCTTCCCGAAGGGCCAGGATGCCGGCCAGGAGGTCGAGGCGGCGCGGGAGACTTGGGGGTTCGATGGGCGGCTTGTGCCAAGCCTCACGGACCCCGATGCGCGTATTGTCGTCGTATCGAGAGTGGGCCCCAGACAGGAAGGGTAAGCCCCGTGACCACGATTGAATTGGGACGCAGAGGTCCCCGGGTTCTCGCGATTGCGAACCAGAAGGGCGGCGTGGGCAAGACCACGACCGCCATCAATCTTTCGACTGCGCTGGTGGCGGCCGGCGAGCGCGTGCTCGTCATCGATCTCGACCCGCAGGGCAATGCCTCCACGGGGCTCGGCATCGACATCGAGCAGCGGATGCGGACGTCTTACGACGTCATGAGCGGGGCTTGCGGCCTGATCGCGGCAAGCCAGCCTACCGCCATTCCCGGGCTTGCCATCGTGCCGGCCAACAACGATCTCGTCGGGCTCGACAGCGAGTTGCACGGCGAGGCGAACAAGGCGTTCCGGCTGCGCAATGCGCTGACGGAAATCCTGTCGGCGGCGGCCGGCGGGGCCGAGACGTTCAATTATGTGCTGATCGACTGCCCGCCCTCGCTCAACGTACTGACGCTGAATGCCATGACAGCGGCGCATGCGGTGCTGGTGCCGGTGCAGTGCGAGTTCTTCGCGCTGGAGGGAATCTCTCAGCTGAAAGCGACGATCGACCAGATCAAGGGTGCGCTCAACCCGGGTCTCGAGATCCAGGGCGTGGTGCTGACCATGCACGATGCGCGCACGTCGCTGTCCAAGGAAGTCGCCGACAACGTGCGCAGCTTCTTCGGCTCGAAGGTCTACGAGACCATGATCCCCAGGAATACGCGGGTGGCGGAGGCGCCGTCGCATGGCAAGCCGCTGCTGCTCTACGATTACGATTGCGCCGGCAGCCAGGCCTATATCCGGCTCGCCACCGAGATCATGGAGCGCGAGCGGCTGATCCACGCGGCGTAGGCGCCAGTCGTGCTGGTGAGCGTGCGTATAGGGCAAATTTGGCCGGGGGCGGCCTGTCGCCCAAAGCAGATGCATAACTCCAAAGGCGGGGACGAATGAGCAGGCTGGGACGAGGGCTCGCATCGCTGATCGGCGATCATCACGCGGCAGGTGTGGTGCCGCATCCGGCTTCTAGCCAGCCGTCGGCCGGCGTGGACGGCGAGCATCGCATCGTTGCCATCGACAAGGTCCGGGCTGGCAAGCTCAACCCGCGGCGGGAGTTTGCCGAGGAGGACCTGAAGGAACTCGCCGATTCGATCCGCGCCAAAGGCATAATCCAGCCGATCATCGTCCGGCCCGATCCCTTGGCGCAGGGTGGCTTCGAGATCGTAGCGGGTGAGCGGCGCTGGCGGGCGGCGCAGATGGCGCAGCTGCACGAGGTGCCTGTCGTCATCCGGGAACTCTCCGACAAGGAGGTCGTGGAGCTTGCGCTCATTGAGAACGTGCAGCGCGCCGACCTCAATGCGATCGAAGAAGCGATGGGCTACCGGGAGCTGACCGAGCGGTTCGGCTACAGCCAAGAACAGATCTCCGACATCATCGGCAAGAGCCGCAGCCATGTCGCCAATACGCTGCGGTTGCTGCGGCTGCCAGACGGGGTGCAGGCCCTCGTGCAGTTGGGCAAGCTGACGGCGGGGCATGCGCGGGCGCTGATCGGGCGGGGGGACGCCGAGACGCTGGCCGAACGCATCATGGCCGAGGACATGAATGTGCGCGCCGTCGAGGCGCTGGTGCAGGTGGGCGCGGACCCAGCAGGTGGTGCGGCCGTGCAGGGGGCGCGAAAGGTGCGCGACAAGGACCCCGACACGCGCGCCTTCGAAAAGGAGCTGACCGACCTCCTGGGGCTCAAGGTCGAGATCAAGCGCGGCTCGGGCGAGAGCGGCAACCTCGTCATCAAATACGGCAACTTCGACCAGCTCGACTGGATCCGCATGCGGCTGCTGGGTGGGCAGGGTTAGAAGAAGCTCTCCATTGCGCCTTCCGACACACCTGCGGAGCGCCGGCCGGAAGGCGCGGTCTTTTCTTCTGTTGCGACCATCGGGTTAGATGGTGGCGACTTGACGCGGGGGCGTCCGGCCTGCTCGATGGCGGAAGATCAACCGCACCGGGCCACCCCTCATGAGCCAAGACATCCTTCTCGAGCTGGCGGCCGTCATCCGGCAGCGACGAACTGCGAGCGGCGATACTTCCTACACGCGCAAGCTGCTCGATGGCGGCGTGAAGAAATGCGCCAAGAAGCTCGGCGAGGAAGCCGCCGAGACGATCATCGCCGCGCTGTCGGAGAGCGACGAGGCGCTGACGGGCGAGGCGGCCGATCTCCTTTATCACCTCATGGTCCTGCTCGAGGCGCGCGAGGTCGCGCTCTCCGACGTGATCGATGTCCTCGCCGGCCGCATGGGGCGATCGGGCCTCGAAGAAAAGGCCAGCCGGCCTGCATCCTGAGTGTGATGCCGGCGCCCGCGAGGGGCCGGCTCCGAGGTAAGACAATGCCCAATTCGAGCGAGCTGGTGATCTCTCCCTACCGCGTCTTCTCGCGGGAGGAATGGGCGAGGCTGCGCGCCGATACGCCGATGACGCTGGCCCCGCGCGAGCTGGGACAACTGTCGGGTATGATCGAAGAGCTGTCGATGGCGGACGTGGAGGAGATCTACCTGCCGCTGTCGCGCCTGCTCAATCTCTACGTGGCCGCCTCGCAGGAGCTGCATGCGGTGACGTCGCGGTTCCTCGGGCAGACCGAGCGGCGCGTCCCGTTCATTCTCGGCGTCGCGGGTTCGGTGGCGGTGGGCAAAAGCACCACGGCGCGTGTGCTCAAGACCTTGCTGGCGCGCTGGCCGCACCATCCGCGGGTCGATCTCGTCACGACGGACGGGTTCCTGATGCCCAACGCGGACCTCGAGGCGCGCGGCCTGATGGAGCGCAAGGGGTTTCCGGAGAGCTTCGATACGGCGCGGCTGTTGAGCTTCCTGGTCGATATCAAGTCGGGGCTGGAGCGGGTGGAGGCGCCGGTCTACTCGCACTTCCATTATGACATCATGCGCGACCAGGCCGTCGTGATCGAGCGGCCGGACATCCTGATCGTCGAGGGGCTCAACGTGTTGCAGCCGGCGCGGCTGCCGCGCGACGGGCGGGCCATTCCATTCGTGTCGGACTTGTTCGATTTCTCGATCTACATGGATGCCGAGGCCAGCGTAATCGAGACTTGGTACGTGGAGCGCTTCATGCGGCTGCGGGAAACGGCCTTTCGTGATCCGGCGGCCTATTTCCATCGCTATGCGCAGCTGTCGGATGCCGAGGCCGACGAGCGGGCCCGTTCGATCTGGCGCAGCATCAATTTGCGCAATCTGGAAGAGAACATCATTCCGACCCGGCAGCGGGCGCGATTGATCTTGCGAAAGGCAGCCAGCCACAGGGTCGAAAGCGTGGCGCTGCGGAAATTGTGAGGGGCGCCTTTTCTGCCGTACCGGACTGCGGGACAAAAAAAAGGCCGCCATACTCGGGCGGCCTTGAGGGTATTCGAGGTCGGGGGAGAAACAAACTCGGAGAACTCGTTC
Source organism: Filomicrobium sp. (assembly GCA_041738055.1). GTDB lineage: Bacteria > Pseudomonadota > Alphaproteobacteria > Rhizobiales > Hyphomicrobiaceae > Filomicrobium. Next base: position 2,956 of record JBGSQO010000577.1, on the reverse strand, counting down.
AGAACCGGTTTAGCTGGTTGGGATCGAAAATATCACCCAAAGATCAGCCTATCGCCGGTTCTAGATCGCAGACTCGGCAGATTGGGGCCTGCAGAGCGCGATGAAGTAGGCATTCCACGCAAGCTGAAATCTCATGGCGGCGATGGCGGGCGGGCTGTGCATCAGCTGGGCGCCGAACATCACCTGCGCCTTGATTGTCGAGGCGGAGGCCCGCAATCCGGCGGAAACCAGACTGGCGAGGGCGCGCGTGGCGTCCTCGGCCGTCATGTCGTGGGCCGGTGCGGCCGAAGTCTGTACCGGCTCAGGGGCGACAGCGGCCACTGCCGGGCTCGACTGGGGGGGCGTGTCCTCTGCAGTCAGAAGGCAACCCTGCGGCTCGTCGAGCGGCGCGGGCGAGGTCGGGTTCAGCAGGGATGCGACCGGCGCCGGCGGTTGGTTTGCCGTCGGGACTGCTGCTGTCCGCATCAGGCGACTGTCGCGCATACGCTCCAAGCATATGGTGCTCGACCGCTCGTCGTCATTGGCGGCGCGAATGCGTTTGCGCTCGGGAATGGAGGTGACTTCGCATTCGGCTTTTGCGTGCTCGTTGTATTTGTCGCGCAGGCGGCGGATAATCGAGGGGTCCTCGATGCCCAGAGCCCTGATTGCCGTCGTCGGTTTCATTGCGGGATCGGCGGCGATCATTTCCGCGATCTCGATCAGTAAGGCGCGGTCGTCAATTCCGGTGCCCTTGGGGCGGCCGCGCCTGGAGGTCGTTACGGTCATGAGTTGTGAACCCCTGGTAGGCGGTGAGTGGATTGGTTTGATAAATCACGGAATTCGCGTCATCTTCCAAGGAAAATAAATAAAGTCGGAGACGAAAACGATCTGGGGTCTATGCAATTGTGGCGAAATTGCACCCTCGAGTTGGTGGGGGGAGTCTTTTCCGGGTTGAATCCGGCCTGACGGTATTGGTCTTTCTTTGCGCCTTCCGGGGATTCTTTGATTGCGCCTTCCGACACTCGTTCCGAGAGCCGGCCGGAAGGCGCGGTCTTCCCCCTCTCCCCGTGAAGGACGGGGAGAGGGGACGCCAGTGGTGGCCGGAAGGCAAAGATAGAAGATATTGCTATTTATGTGCTTTGTGCTACGTTTGGGTCCATGCAGACGATCAGCCTCAAGGATGCGCTCGACCGGCTCGGCCTCAAACAGGCCGATCTTGCCCGTCTCATCGACGTGAGCCCGAGGACGGTCAGTCAATGGGCGACGGGCGATACGGCTCTGCCGGGGCCGGTTGCCGCCTATCTCAGAGTTCTCATGCTGCTGGCGGCTCCACTGCTGGCCGGTGAATTGTCCCGCATCGAAGGGAGGAAGAAGATGTTCGACGAGGGGCTCTATAGCCTCAGCTATGGTGCGCACGGGGTCGATGACCATGACAGCGCGCTCGCGGTGCTGCGCAACGGCAAGATCCTGGGCTCGGACCGGCTCGGCGGCGTGTTCTCGGGGTCCTACGAGTTCGACGAGAAGGCGGAGATCAACCGGATGCACGTGCGCCTGCAGGTCCCTCCCTGCGGGACGTTGGTCACGGGGCTGGCGGTTGGGCCGCAGGGTGCTGTGATCGATATCGTCGGCGCGTTCGAGCGGGCGGCTCCTGTCGCACGTACGACGGTCGACGTCATGGGCGCTCCGGTTGATGTACAACTCACCTATCTGGGCGCGCTGCCGGTATGAGCGGGGCTGACGAACGCGTGCTGCTGGGCCGAATCGCGGGGGCGCACGGCATCAAGGGTGATGTGCTGATCCGCACGTTCACCGAGGTGGCCGAGGATATCGCAGCTTATGGGCCGCTGACGGATGCGGACGGTGGGCGGGCCTTGAAGCTGAAGGTGCGGCGGGTGACGCCCAAGGGGGTGATCGCGGGGGTGGCGGGTGTTGCCGACCGGACGGCCGCGGAGGCGCTCGCCGGAACCGAGCTGTGGGTGTTGCGCTCGGCTTTGCCCGAGCCGGACGAGGGGGAGTTTTATTACGCCGACCTCGTCGGGCTCGCGGCCGTCGATATGGCTGGGGTCCGGTTCGGCGAGGTCGTGGCGGTCGAGAATTTCGGGGCAGGCGATCTGCTCGACATTCGCCTGTCGGCGACGGGCAAGACCGAATTGGTGCCGTTCACGAAGGCGCATGTGCCTAACGTCGATATCGCGGCGGGGCTGGTCAAGGTCGATTGGCCGCTGCGGTACGAGGTGGCGCAGGGAGAGAGCGAGGAGTGAGTAGGGAGTAGGGAGTAAGGAGTAGGGAGTAGGGATCCGGTGGTTGTTATAGCGGCTCGCCGCGCAGGAGGCGGGGGACGTCGCCGGTCAGGCCTGCGGCTTCCTTGACGAGAAGCGCCTTGGCGAAGGGGAGCCGGTCGATCAGGCCGAGGCCGGCTTCGCGGACCGAGCGCAGCAGCGTCCAGTCGTTGGAAAACAACCGGTTGAGGCCGTCGAAGGCCATCGCTGAGGTCGTGCCGTCGAAACGGCGCCAGCGCTCGTAGCGGGCAAGGCCGTCGGGATTGCCGGGTTCCAGCCCCAGGCGGGCGTCGTCGGCGATGATCTCGGCGAGGGCCGCGACGTCGCGGAACCCCAGATTGAGGCCCTGACCGGCAATGGGGTGGACGCCGCGGGCGGTGTCGCCAATGAGAGCCAAGCGCGGGGCGGTAAGCGCGCGGGCAATGTGCAGCGACAATGGCCAGGAAGCGCGCGGTCCCACGAGGGCGAGGCTGCCCAACCGGCCGCCGACGCGGCGCTCCACCTCATCCAGGAAGGAGTCGTCCGGGAGCGCCATGATGCGGCGGGCGTCCGTCTCGCGCTCGCTCCAAGTGATGCACGAGCGATTGCCGGGAAGCGGCAGGATGGCGAACGGCCCGCCGGGCAGGAAGTGCTGCACCGCGCGGCCGTCGTGGGGCACCTCGTGGGTGATGCGGGTGCAGATGCCGGCTTGATGGTAG
>JBGSQO010000568.1:0-1576 GCA_041738055.1 Filomicrobium sp. | reverse complement strand
GGTTGGCGTGCTTGATGATGGCGACCGCCGCGCCGACGTCGGGTGCAAACTCGGCGACCAGCTCGAAGGCGGCGTCGGTATCGTTGAGGTTGTTGTAGCTCAGTTCCTTGCCCTGATGCTGCACGGCGGTCGCCACCCCTTCGCGGCGGGCGCCCGAGACGTAGAAGGCCGCTTGCTGATGCGGGTTCTCGCCGTAGCGCAACTCTTGGGCGAGCTTACCGGCGAAGGCCCGCCAGGTCGGGGCCGTCTCCCCGATTTCAGCCGCAAACCAAGTCGAGATGGCGGCATCATAAGCGGCCGTCCTGGCGTAGGCCTTGGCGGCGAGCGCCCGGCGGAGCGTCCCTGTCGTTGCCCCGGCATTGGCCCGCATCTCGGTGAGCACGCGCCCGTAGTCGGCGCTGTCGACGACGACCGTGACGCCGTCGTGGTTCTTCGCGCCCGCGCGGATCATGGCCGGCCCACCGATGTCGATGTTCTCGACGCAGTGGTCGAAATCGGCGCCGCGCGCGACCGTCTCCTCGAACGGGTAGAGATTGACCACGAGCAGATCGATGGCGGAAATTCCGTGCTCGTGGGCGGAGGCCTGATGGCCGGCGTCGTCGCGGATCGCGAGCAGGCCACCGTGGACCTTGGGATGCAGGGTCTTGACGCGCCCGTCCATCATCTCGGGAAAGCCGGTCAGCTCAGCGACATCGCGCACCGGCAGGTCCGCGGCCTTCAGCGCTGCGGCCGTACCGCCCGTCGAGACCAGTTCGACACCCATGCCGGCGAGTTCGCCGGCAAATTCAATGAGGCCGGACTTGTCGGACACCGAGATCAGGGCGCGCGTGATGGGGCGGAGGGGCGTGTCGGACATGGCGGTCTTCCGTTCAGTCGTGTGGTTGTCGTTGGGGCGGGACGCGTGAGCTGGCGCTGCCGGCCTCAGGGCGCGACGGCCTCGAGCCGCCAGCCGACTTCGCTCTCCCCGAAGGTGGCGCCGCGGATGACGAGTTGCAGCGACCGCTTCGGCCCGGCGGAGTCGGCGAAGTGGATGCTCTCTTCCAGGCTCACCATGGCGCCGTCCGCCGCAAAGCGCCAGAGCGAGCCGTCGCGCAGCTCCAGATAGAACGCCGCAGGCCGGCCACCTTCGGCCACCGCCTCCGACACCTCGACATCGGGGTGGATATGGAAGTGGATGGAGTAGGGCAGGTCCTTCTTGAGCCGCACCGTGCGATTGAGACCGCCGATGGTATCGGTCCCGCGGAGGGTCCGACCGTCGGCTGCAAGCTCCAGGCGGCGGGTGTGCTCGAGGGCGAAGCGATGCCCGTAGCCGTCGTGGCTGGCGATGAGGGCCACCCCCTGCTCGACGGTCTCCAATCTCGGCTTCACCGTCGTCGGGAAGCGGATGGGGGCGGCGCCCGCGATCTCCTCCAGGAACGGGTGGCGGACCATCTTGGAGGAGGATTTTTCTCCGATGCACATGGTGTTGTGGCTGACGGTCGCCCGCGAGCGCGTCCGCCAATCCTGATCCGAGGCCGGTGGCGCGCCGCCGTTGACCAACACCAGCTGGCGCCCGACGCTCAATTCGAAGGCGAGG
>JBGSQO010000511.1:0-2195 GCA_041738055.1 Filomicrobium sp. | reverse complement strand
CGACTTCGCCAAGAAGGCCGGGGCCGATCTCGTGATGGCCGACAGTGCCGCCCGCCTTGTGGAATTGGGCCGCACCCTGCAGAAGGGCCGGCCGCGCACGACTATCACCCCCCCGAAATCGTTCAACGCCAAGCTGCGTCCCTATCAGGCGCAGGGGCTTGCCTGGATGGACTTCCTGCGCGAGGCGAACTTCGGCGGCGTGCTTGCCGACGACATGGGGCTTGGCAAGACCGTGCAGGCCTTGGCGCTTCTCGCTCGCGAGAAGGCTGCAGGCCGCCTCGACAGACCGGCTCTCATCGTCGCACCGACCAGCGTGCTGCCGAACTGGCTGGCCGAGGGCAAACGGTTTGCACCCGACTTGAAGATGCTGGCCCTGCGCGGGCCCGACCGGCAGATGCTGTTCCCCGATATCGCGACCCACGACATCGTGCTGACCACTTACCCGCTTCTCGTGCGCGATGCCGGCACGTTCAACGAGCACCAATTCCACGTCGCCATCCTCGATGAAGCTCAGGCGATCAAGAACCCGAAGGCCGCCGTCAGCGAGATCGCGCATAAGATCAACGCCCGCCACCGCCTCGCGCTCACCGGCACGCCCTTGGAGAACAACCTCGGCGAGGTGTGGTCGCTGTTCCAGTTCCTGTCGCCGGGATTGCTCGGCGACCAGACGACGTTCAAGCGGCTGTTCCGCACGCCGATCGAAAAGCACGGCGACAAGGCCGCGCAGGCCTTCCTGTCGAAGCGCCTGAAACCCTTCATGCTGCGGCGGACCAAGGAGCAGGTGGCGCCCGAGCTGCCGCTGAAGACGGAGATCACCGAACTCGTGCGTCTGGACGGCGGCCAGCGCGATCTCTACGAGACCGTTCGTGTGCTGATGGAAAAGCGTGTGCGCGATGAGATCGACAAGAAGGGTCTCGCCAAGAGCCACATCGTGTTCCTCGACGCGCTGCTGAAATTGCGGCAGGTGTGCTGCGACCCGCGCCTGCTCAAGATGCCGCAAGCGCAGCGTGTCAAGGAGAGCGCCAAACTCGAGCGGCTGATGGAGATGGTGCCGGAGATGCTGGCCGAGGGCCGGCGCATCCTGCTGTTCTCACAGTTCACCAGCATGCTGGCGTTGATCGAGGCGGAACTCAACCAGCGCAAGATCCCCTACGTGCTATTGACAGGTGAGACCAAGGACCGCGCCGAGCCCGTTGCCCGCTTCCAGACCGGCGAGGTCCCGCTGTTCCTGATTTCGTTGAAGGCCGGCGGCACCGGCCTCAACCTGACGGCGGCCGACACCGTCATCCACTACGATCCGTGGTGGAACCCGGCCGTCGAGCGTCAGGCGACCGACCGCGCCTACCGCATTGGTCAGGACAAGCCCGTGTTCGTCTATCGCCTGATCACCGAGGAGGGCATCGAACAGGCCATCGAGATCCTGAAGGCGCGGAAGGCGGCACTGGCCGAGGCCTTGTTCGAGGGCAGCGCCAAAACACTGTCGGACCTCACCGAAGCCGACGTCTCCGCCCTGTTCGCCTCGCTCAGTTCAGCTGCCAGTGCGCCGCGAAGGAAGGCTGCCTGAGGACGCCCGAGTGAGCAAGCCCGCGGTCCGGCCGGCCGCGAGCCGCAATCGCTGTTTGCTCCAGGCGGGGGCGATGGCGAGGAGACTGTGCAATGCTTCAAGGCGGCGCCGGATGTCTATCGATCGCGCCCTGCGATCAGCCTGTGCGCCAGTGCCGCCTTCGCATTGGCGAGGCCCGCGCCGAATGAATCGTCGCGGCCGGGCGCCCCGAGATCGACAGCCGTTTCGATCAGAGCCGTACGGATGTCCAGTGGGGTGGCCTGCGGCGCAAACTCGAGCAGAAGAGCCGCCACGGCGCTGACATGGGCTGTGGCAAACGACGTGCCCGACACCAATTCGTGGCCATGATCGGCGCTGGCCGCCAGGACGTCCACGCCCGGCGCTGCAATCGCAACATAGGCGCCGCGGTTGGCCGTTTCGTAGAGGGTGTTGCGCGCATCGATGGCCGTGACCGCGATCACGCTGGGGTAGGCAGCCGGATAGGCCGGCTTGGCATCGGCACCGCCGTTGCCGGCAGCGGCGATCGCAACGACATTGCGCGTCTCGGCTGCGCCCAGCATCCGCTCCAGCAAGGCGTCGCTAGGTCCCGCGAAGCTCAGGTTCAAGACACGCGCATCGGCGGCGACCGCCG
>JBGSQO010000450.1:0-8891 GCA_041738055.1 Filomicrobium sp. | reverse complement strand
GCCCCGCATCAGCGGATCGGTGGGGCGTACTGCAGGCCGCCGTTCAGCCAGAGCGCATTCTGGCCCCGGGCGATGCCGAGCGGCGACTTGGCCCCGACGTTGACGTCGAAGCTCTCGCCATAGTTGCCGACGAGACGGAGCACCTGATAGGCCCAGTCGTTATCCAGCCCCATGGCCTTGCCGAACTCGCCCTCCTCGCCGATGAGGCGGCGGATCTGGGGATTGGCGGAGCCTTTGTTGGCGTCGACGTTGGCCTTGGTGAGGCTGAGTTCCTCGGCATTCAGCATGGCAAACAGCACCCAGCGCACGATGTTGGCCCACTGCGCCTCGCCCTGGCGCACCGCCGGCCCCAGCGGTTCTTTCGAGATGATCTCGGGCAGCACGACGTGGTCGTCGGCTTTGCCCAGCGTCAGACGGATCGAATAGAGCTGGGAGACGTCCGTGGTGAAGGCATCGCAGCGCCCGGCGTTGTAGGCGGCGATCGCCTCGGGCAGCTTCTCGAACACGACGGGTTTGTAGTCCATCTTGTTGGAGCGGAAGTAGTCGGCGAGGTTGAGTTCCGTCGTTGTGCCGGTCTGCGTGCAGATGCTGGCCCCCGACAGTTCCTTGGCCGAGACGACGCCGAGCGCCTTTTTGGCCATGAAGCCTTGGCCGTCGTAGTAGTTGACCCCGACGAAGGTGAGACCAGCGCCCGTGTCGCGGCTCATGGTCCAGGTCGTGTTGCGCGACAGCACGTCGATCTCGCCCGATTGCAGCGCGGTGAAGCGCTCCTTGGCGGTCAGGGGCACGTATTTGACCTTGGTGTCGTCCTTGAAGATGGCCGCCGCGATGGCCCGGCAGAGATCGACGTCGAGCCCCTTCCAGCCGCCCTTGTCATCAGGGGAGCTGAAACCGGCGAGCCCCGTGCTGACGCCGCATTGCAGCACGCCCCGCGCCTTCACGGTGTCGAGCGTCGCGCCTTGCGCCAAAGCCGTTCCGCTCGGCAGACCGAGCCCGGCAGCGAGGGCGGCGGCAAGGGAAAGGGCGGGGAGGGCAAATCGCTTCATGCGGTTCTCCTGGACTAGGGCGGCGGGCTCGACCGACGGGCGCGCGGCAGTGGCATCACGTCGGGCCGTCGGCATCAATGCGCGAGAATCTGCGACAGGAAGGCGCGGGTACGCTCCTGCCGGGGGGTGGCGAAGAACTCCTCGGGCGGGGCCATCTCGACGATCTCGCCCTGGTCCATGAAGATGACGCGATCGGCCACGGCACGGGCAAAGCCCATCTCGTGGGTGACGCAGAGCATGGTCATACCCTGGCCGGCAAGCTCCATCATGACGTCGAGCACCTCCTTCACCATTTCGGGATCGAGCGCCGAGGTCGGCTCGTCGAACAGCATGATGCGTGGGTTCATCGCGAGTGCCCGGGCTATCGCCACGCGCTGCTGCTGGCCACCCGAGAGCTGACCGGGAAACTTGTGGGCCTGATCGGGGATGCGCACGCGCTCCAGCAAGGCCATCGCCGCCCGCTCGGCCTCCCGCCGCGGCAGCTTGCGAACCCATTGCGGGGCAAGGCACAGGTTATCGAGCACACTCAGGTGCGGAAACAGATTGAAGCTCTGGAACACCATGCCGACTTCCGAGCGGATGCGATCGATCTGGCGCAGGTCGTCGGTCAATTCGATCCCATCGACCCGGATGCGGCCGGCGTCATGCGTTTCCAGCCGATTGATGCAACGGATGAGCGTCGATTTGCCGGAGCCCGATGGCCCGCAGATGACGATGCGCTCGCCGGCCCCCACCTTCAGGTCGATCCCCTTGAGGACCTGGAACGCACCGAACCACTTGGCCACCCCAATCATCTCGATGGCGGTCTGCGGCTCCTGGGCGGTTTGGCGCGTGAGGGTCATGGGCTCCAGACTTCGGTGGCGACAGGATAACGCGCGAGACGGCCGGACTATGCCAACCTCGTGTCGATGACGCAAACATCCAGGCCAAAGCGCGGCTCGCTATCGTCCGGGTAGCGCCCCCGTGCCAAGCACCCGACCCAGCAGAACGATCCTCGCACCATTCCATGACAGGGCCGCCAGCGGCGCAAATCCGTGGCGCACGTAGAAGGCGACGTTGCGGCTGTCGTGGCCGGTCACGACATGGACGCCAGGGGCGCCGCACCAGGCCGCATCGTTCGCGAAGGCCTCGATGAGGGCGGCACCAATGCCCTTGGAGCGCATGTCGGCCCTGACGTTCACATGAAGGTGAGCGGGATAGCGGGCGGTGAGGGGCGCCAGCGCTGCAAAGTAGCCGATATCGGCGAAACGGGGCGCGGGAGCGGGATCGTCGACGGCACCGACGAGATAGCCCACGACTTGCCCGTCGGGGCTGCGGGCGAGGACCACCCAGTCGGGGTCGTCCCGCAGGTAGCGGCCGAGCCAGCGGTCATGGAAGGCGGCGCGAGCCTCGGCGGAGGCAAACGAGGTGGTCTTGCTCGCCGAATAGAAGATGTCGTCGATGGCCGCCCGGTCGACCGCATCCAGCCGCAGCCCGCCCCCTCGCTCGATCGTCGTCCCGGTCATCGGCGGCTCTCCTGCGCAACCTCTGTCGGGCCACTGTAGCGCAGCTTCTCGCACCAGACTCGGCGACACACATCGCCCTCCAGGTCTTCGCAAGCGCAAAATCGTCGCGACACGGACTCGCCATGCATTTGCTGCATCTCTGCTATGCGGAAACCCCGTCGGCATTGCGGCGCACCATTGGCATGCCATATACCTATTGCAGCGCACAAGAGCAGGCCAACACGCTCTCCGCGCACGACGTGAGCCACGAAAGGACCACCGAGATGGCCATCAGCAACCGTTTCGATACCGCACTCGATCTCATGCCCGCTCCCGCCAAGGATCGGGGCGCCGGCAACGGGCGCTTCATGCTCGCCGAAGTGATCGACCAGTTGTCGAAGGGTCTGTCTGCCGCGCACGCCTATGAGGACGCCCGCCGCCACGGCAAAGCCCCCGACGAAGCCGCCCAGGAGGTCTTCGAGACCTACTTCGGCGCCCACCGCTGAACGTCGCGTTCACCCGAACACACCGACAACCAGACAGACAGGCGGGCGGCCCTCAGGTCAGCCTGTCCTTTTCGTTACTGCAGACAGACGCGGTTCAGCGCCCGTGCGCGGCGGCCAGCTTGGCCCGAAAGCCGAGAGGCAGATCGGCGGGCAGGCCATCGGCGGTCGACGAAAAGGCCGCCGATTTGCGAATGGCCGCCGGCCGCCCGTAGTTCGGACTGAACGGCTCGGCCGGATCATCCTGGACAGGACCGGGCCGCCGCTGCGGCGCCATTTGTGGCGGCAAGCCGTCATCCTCGACCGCTGGGGCTTCCGATATGGCCGGCGCGGCACCCTGGTAGCCGGCGACCCGTGTCTGCTCGGCGGTCTGGTGTACGGGCGGGCGCCAATAGGACTGGGGCGCCTCGGAACGGCTCGACGCGCAGGCGCCAAGCCCGAAGGAAATCAGCACGGGCGCCAGCAGCGCCACGCGGGATGGGGCGCGGGACGCACCCACGCAAAGCCGAAGGACCGACATTACTACGCCTTTCACGAACTCGTCCCGGCTCGACACGGCCGGGGAACACAAACGCGACTGGCCGCAGGAAACCATGGCGCGGGTTAAGGCTGGCTTAAGCGGCGTATCGGATTGGTCGTCGTCCTCCACGAGATGAGTTGGCACTCACACCGGCGCGAGCCCAAACCCGGTATCGATCACACCCACGTCACTTTTCGTGACGGAATAAATGCGCAAAGAATATTGCTCTGCCGTTTTCGCCTCGACTTGGCGTTTTCCTCCGATCGAAATCAGAAAGCAGCTCCGCTCCACTCCCTGTTAGAGACATTGCCCGCCACCAATAGCGACCATCTTTAATTCTGTTTTTTCAGCACGTTATGGATAATTCCCGCCGACTACCAGCAACCCTTCAAACCGCAATCACACAGCACTCGCAGAGCGTTGATCTCAGATCACGCGGTTGCGTGTATCCCCATCAGCAAAACAATCCTAGGTTCTCTTCATCGGACGGCAGACAGGAAACAGCCGGACCGCCAAACCACAGAATGGAGAGAAACAATGAAGATCACCCTGAGCATTCTTTCCGCCCTGCTGCTCGCGACGTCGATCGCTTCATCTGCGCAGGCCGCAAGCACCTCTGCTGGCGATTACTTCGAGACGCAGCGGATGTTCGGCGAGTTCCTGCGCACGAACCGCGCCTTCGGTCTCGACGGTTACGGCAACTGATCCAGCCACCCGGTCCAGCGACCGACCACACCTTCAGCCCAACTTGAACCGGAGACAGACCATGAAGACCATCCTCAGCATCCTCGCTGCCGCCGCCGTCTACGCCGCACTCCCCGCCTCGGCCAAAGCCAGCGACGACTTCGCCACCCGCTTCTTCGAGGAGCAGCGCCGCTACGGGAACAACCTGCAGGAGGAACTCGCCCGCGAGGGCCACATTCTGCATCCGCAGGGCATCTTCGGGGCCGACGGCAAGGCATGAGGCTTCACCGCCACGCCTTCTTCCTCCCACGCTGAAACTCCCCCCTTGCCGGTGGCGGCCCAGGATGACCTGGGCCGCCTTTTTGTTTAGCAACCTCGTCAGCCGCGCACGGCCAGAAGCCCACTGCCAGCGAGCCCGTCGAACAGGGCCTGGACGGCGATGGCGCCCAGCAGAATGCCGAAAACCCGCATCATCACCTTCTGCGCGGTGACGCCCAGTGCCCGCGCGATCTCGGGAGCCAGCAGCAGCAGCAGCAGGGTCAGGGCCATCACCATGGCCAGCGCCAGCAGCACGGCGACCAGATGCCAGGGTTCCCCCGCCGTCCGTGACGCCAGCAGGATGCCCGCACTCATCGCCCCCGGCCCCGCCAGCAACGGCGTCGCCATCGGGAACACCGCGAGATCGTCGGTCGCCTGCGCCTCCTCATCCTCCGGCGGGGTCAGGCGGAACGTGCTGGTCGGCTTGGCGAAAATCATGTCGAGAGCGATCAGCCCCAGGATCACGCCTCCGGCCGTCTGCAGCGCGGCAATCGATACCCCGAGACGAGCAAGCAACGGCTGGCCGAGCAGCGTGAACACGAACAGGATGCTGGAAGCGATCAGCACCGCCTTCACCGCCATGCGCTGGCTGCGGCGGCGCTCGATCCGGGAGGTCAGCGTCGCAAACAGCACGGCCGCCTCGACCGGGCCGACCGTCGCAAAGAACGTGGCGAGGCTCGTGAGCCAGATGTCGAACACGGGAAACCTCGATTCCACAATCCGGACGGGGGCGCACAGGTGTTATACACCAGTTTGGCAGCAGCTCCCGCCACTCGCTGCCAACACGTTGTTTTCACAACATAATTATTGTTGCACGCCGCGCCGCTTCGGGTATCCTGAATGCTCTCGACCAGCCATGTGGCAAATCAGGAGCCCCGAATGGGAGCACACGACCTTACCCGCATGCTCGACGGCTATTGTCTGACGACCGCCGAGATCCTTTATCGCATGCCCGATCATCCGAGCCTGCTGCAATCCTACGTCTGGCAGGACTACGACCAGACCCCACGCTATCCCAAGCTGAACGAGTTCCTGGCGTTCTGGGAGAGCACTATCGACGGCAAGCTGTTCAAGGTGACGGTCAATCACCGCACCCTGGTCTCGCCTGCGGACGTGCGCACCATCACCGCCCGGTTCACGCTGAACTGAGCCGACCGCTTCGGCCGCGGCCACCGCCCTGATCGCAACGCTATCGTCCGCCCGCCTTAATCGGCTGCGAGCGGGAACCACTCACCCCCGCTCCAGATACCGACGTCGTCCGGTGTTGCGGGGTCGCGCGGCGCCAGCTGCCCCGCCAAGTCGTAGGCGAGGGACCGGCTGAGCAGGGCGTCCAGGCCACGGCGCACGTGGACGTAGGGCTTGAATGCTCCCGTCTCGTCGCTACTGGCAAACCGCAGCCGGTGACCAGGGCCACAAGTCACGATGTCGTCGAGGCCCGTCCTCAGCGTGATGGTCTGCTCGCGCCCAGCGCCCCGAACGTCCATCTCGACCGCCAGGAATGGCGCATCCTCGACGTGGACCACCACCTTCTCGACCGGCGTCACCAGATAGTACCGGCCGTCGCCCTCGCGGATCAGGATGGTGGAAAACAGTCGGACGAGGCGCTCGCGCGTGAAAGGCCGGCCGTCCTGGGTCCAGGTGCCGTCGGCGCGAATGGCCAGACCGATGTCACCGCAGGTTGCCGGGCTCCAGGTCTCCACCGGCGGCAGCCGACGGTCTCTCATCGCAGCCAGCAGCGAGTCGAGCCCGGCGATGCGCAGCCCGTCCGTCGCATCCGTAGAACGGCCGTCGCGGGTCATGCCGAACACCCCGCACTCGACGGTGGATGAGACAGAAACCTTTGTCCTGCCATTGGAATCCGACTTTCCCAAAGTCCACTCATAGTCCGCCCCTTTGACGACTTACATAACATTCACTTGACCGGCCAAGAGGCGGCCTAGATCGTGGCAGCCTCAGACTTTCGACGTGCCGGTCGGCCGCCGGGATCGTCGTTGTCCGTCGAACCGTTCAGCCGGCGCCGTGCTACAGCCCAGGATCTCCAGGTTCTCATGCAGACAGTGATCGACATCGACGAGACCATCGTGCCGCGGATCGAAGCGGCAGGCCAGAAGGTCAAGGCTGCCCACAAGGCCGCGGCCGGCGTGATCTTCGGCCAGGATATCGTCATCGAGCGCGCCCTGATCACGATCCTGTCGGGCGGACACGCGCTGCTGATCGGCGTGCCGGGCCTTGCCAAGACGCTACTCGTGGAAACGCTCGGCACGGTGCTCGGCCTTGATGCCAAGCGCGTGCAGTTCACCCCCGACCTGATGCCCTCCGACATCCTGGGTTCGGAAGTTCTGGACGAGGTGCCGGGCCAGCAGCGCTCGTTCCGCTTCATCAAGGGCCCCATCTTCACCCAGCTGCTGATGGCCGACGAAATCAACCGCGCCTCCCCCAAGACGCAGTCGGCGCTGCTGCAGGCGATGCAGGAGCACCACGTCTCGGTCGCCGGTGTGCGCCACGACGTGCCGACGCCGTTCCATGTGCTCGCCACCCAGAACCCGCTGGAGCAGGAAGGCACCTATCCTCTTCCCGAAGCCCAGCTCGACCGTTTCCTGCTGCAGATCGACGTCGACTATCCCGATCTCGCTGCCGAGCGGCGCATGCTGTACTCGACGACCGGCACCGAAGCGCGGCGGCTCGAACGCATCCTGTCGGTCGAGGAGCTGATGGCGATCCAGCGGCTGGTCCGACAGATCCCCGTGCCCGATCAGGTCGTCGAGGCCATCCTGAAACTCGTTCGCTCGGCCCGCCCCGGAACCGGCGCCGACACGGAGACCGACCGGCTGGTCGCCTGGGGACCCGGCCCGCGCGCCAGCCAGGCCCTGATGATGGCCGTCCGCGCCAAGGCGCTGATCGACGGCCGGCTCGCCCCCTCCGTCGACGATGTGGTGGCACTGGCCGACCCGATCCTCAAGCACCGCATGGCGCTGTCGTTCCAGGCGCGCGCCGAGGGTCGCGACATCGGCTCCACCATCAAGCGGCTCGCCCAGGCCATCGGCTGAGCGACGTGGCAGCAGCAGCGGGGTCGCGATCGCACCATATGGCTGGACATAAGACCCACGGCAGGGCTGAGATCCTGGCACTCGAGGCCGGGGCGCACGCGCTTGCCGAACGCTTGCCCGACCTCATGATCGAGGCGAGCCGCATCGCCCATACGGTCGCCCACGGTATCCACGGACGGCGCAGGTCGGGCCCCGGCGAGACGTTCTGGCAGTTCCGACAGTACCAGCCGGGCGATGCGACGAGCCTCATCGACTGGCGGCGCACGGCCTCGGCCTCGCATGTCTACATCCGCCAGCGCGAGTGGGAGGCGGCGCATACCGTCTGGCTGTGGCCGGACCTGTCGGGCTCCATGGCGTTCCGCTCGAGCTTGGCGCCCGGCACCAAGCGCGACCGCGCCCTCGTGATCTCTCTCGCCCTGGCTGATCTCCTGGTGCGCGGCGGCGAGCGGGTGGGCCTGCTCGGCCTGACCCAGCCGACGTCGAGCCGCAAGGCCGTCGTCAAGCTGGCCGAAGCCATCCTCATGCACGGCGAAGAGCCGGCGCTGTCTGAGGGTCTGCCGCCCAAGGCCCGGCTGCAACGCTTCTCAGGCGCGATCCTGGTCAGCGACTTTCTCGATCCCGTCCAGGCCATTGCCGAGCGGGTCGGCGAACTGGCGGCGCAGGGCGTCAAGGGCCATCTCGTGCAGGTGCTCGATCCCGCCGAGGAGACGCTGCCGTTCGAGGGCCGGCTAGAGTTCGTCGGTCCGGAAGGCGGCGAGCGCTGGGTCGCCGACCGCGTCGAAGGCCTGCGCGCCGACTATCAGGCCAAGCTGGCTGCCCATCGCGCCGGGCTCGTCGAACTCACGCGCAAGCTCGGCTGGTCGTTCCTCGTTCATCACACCGACCGGCCCGCCTCCGAGCCGCTGCTCAAGCTCATCATGCTGTTGCAGGGTGGCGGCGGCTACAAGGGTCAGCAACGGGGAGTGCCGGCATGAGCCTCGGGGTCCTCGCCTTTCTCAATCCGACTGCCCTCGCCGCACTGCTGGCGCTGCCCGTGATCTATTGGCTGTTGCGCACCGTGCCACCGCGCCCGCGCCAGCTGGAGTTTCCGCCCACCCGCATCCTGATCGGCATCGAGAACCGCGAGAAGACGCCGGCCAAGACGCCATGGTGGCTGCTGCTCATCCGGCTGCTCGCGGCCGCCCTGGTCATTCTGGCACTCGCCGAGCCGATCCTGAACCCGCAGCGCGATGGGGCCATTCCCGGTCGCGGCCCCGTCGCCCTGGTCGTCGACAACGGCTGGGCCGCCG
>JBGSQO010000371.1:0-3638 GCA_041738055.1 Filomicrobium sp. | reverse complement strand
GTCGTTGAACGGCGTGCGGCGCACCCCGCGTGAGCCGGGTTCACCCGTGGCTGGCCACATCCGCACCAACGCAGACCTGAGCGGCCAACTGCTGGAGCAGGTCGCCACCCCCGATGCCGCGGGTCTCAGCCTGCTGCGCTCGGCGGCGGAAAGTCTCAAGCTGTCGGCGCGCGGCTATCATCGAACCTTGAAAGTAGCCCGCACACTCGCCGATCTCGACGGGCTGGACACGATCGGGCGCATGCACGTCGCCGAGGCCCTCTCCTACCGCCGGGAGAGCATGCGCGACAGGGATGCGGCGTGATGAGAACCGCAGAGGATTGGCTCCGCAAGGACATCGGAGCAAGTGATCGCAGGGCGACGGTTTGGTCATCTTCGGGCGCAGCACTGCGCCAGGGGCATGGCACCAGAGCGGCGCGTGACGGCGAATTGCTGTTCCGCGACGCCAACCCGGGCAGTATGGTCGCCGCTTGGTCGAAACCTGCGCGGTGCCATGCTCGAAATCATTCTGCTGATCGCTCCCGTCTTCTCGTTGATCGCCATCGGCGCCGTCTGCGGCCAATTGGGATGGCTGTCGGATACGGCGGAGAAGGGGATTGGGGAGTTCGCGTTCACTCTCGCGATACCAGCGCTCTTGTGCAAGACAATCGCTACAGCAGACTTCGCCGGCCTGTCGGTTTCGGGTATCTGGGCGAGCTTCTACACGGCGGCCGCCCTGACCTGGATGGCAGCCAGCCTGCTGACGCGATGGCCGCTCGGCCGGCCGGCAGCCGATGCCCCTTCGATCGCCATTGCATCGGCGTTCGGCAACACGGTGATGCTGGGTATTCCGATCGCGCTGATGACCTACGGTCAGCAGGCGACACCGACCATTGCGCTGGTGCTGTCGATCCACGCAGCTGTGTTGTGGCTCTCCGCGACGGTGCATGCCCGCATAGTCGGCGACGGCGGGGAGGCCGAGCGACCCGGCATCCTGGAACTGCTTGCGCGCGAACTCGGCCGCAATCCGATCATCATCGGAATTCTGCTGGGAGGGGCTTGGAGGCTCACCACGCTGCCACTGCCCAAACCTGTGCTCGACGTGCTGGGTCTTCTGGCCCAAGCTGGCGTGCCGGCGGCCCTCATTGCGCTCGGGCTTTCGCTTGTGCGCTTCAAAATTGCTGGCCAGGTGCCGACCTTGCTCGTCATCACGGCGCTGAAGCTCGGCCTGATGCCGACGGTTGCCTATCTTATGGCCTACAAGATCGTCGGTCTGCCGCCCGTTCCAGCCGGAGTGATCGTGATCCTGGCATCGGTACCGACCGGCGCCAACGCCTACCTCTTTGCCAGCCGCCATGGCCGTGCGGCCAATTCCACGTCGGGCGCGGTCGCTCTCGGCACGCTGGGGTCGGTCATCACCATCTCGCTCTTGCTGGTCCTCATCCGCAGCTAACAAGGACGCCAATCCTGGCGGCCTCGCCCATCAGCCAGGCTTCACGGCTCGCCGTGCAAGACCCGGGCTGCCCGGGCCAGAACTTGGATCTCGTCCTTGAACCGGTCCTGGGCGGACTTGTCTTTCAGGTGGCCGTGCTCATCGAAGCCGTCGGCGGCGCGTGGCAGAGCGAACTGCTCGGGCAGGACCAGGGCGCCGAGCCCAATTTCCAGTACGCTGCGCACGGCGACCAACCCGCGCAACCCGCCCATGCCCCCGGGGGAGGCCGACGCGAGGGCAAACACCCGGGTCTTGAACACTTGGTTGACCGCCTCGCCGTCCTCGCGCACGCGGCTGACCCAGTCGAGCACGTTCTTCAAGAGCGGCGTGATCGAGTTGTTGTACTCGGGGCAGCAGATGAGGATGCCGGTGTGGAGTTCCATGAGTGCCTTGAGCTTGCGGGCATTCTCCGGTGGCCCCTCCATCGCTTCGGCGTCGCCGTCATACAGCGGCATCGGATAGTCGCCGAGGTCTGCGAAGGTGGCGGCGATGCCGTTGGCGTCGGCAATCGAAGCGCCGAGCCGCGCCAATCGCTTGTTGTGCGATCCAGCCCGCGCCGAGCCCGCCAGAAACAGAAGTCGTGTGGTCACCGTCGTCCCTCCAGAGTGCCAGTTGCACCGCTGCACGATCTCAGACCGGCCCGAATGCTGCAATCATTTATGGGCGGAGAGGGAAGCAAGGAAAGCGATGACGGCCGCCCGCTGATCAGGCTGGGGCAATCCGACGTGACGCATGCGGATGTCGGGCGTGTCGAACGTCGTTGCGGCCAGCCAGCCGTCGAGGACCACTGGCGTCCACGCGATGCCGAGGTTTATGATCGTGGGGGAGTAGGTAAATCCCGGGACGCTACCGGCCCTGCGGCCGAAGAGCCCGACGAGGGGAGCGGCCAGCGAGGCTTCGCCCGGGGCAATCGCGTGGCAGTTTGCGCAGCGCTGGCGCACCAGCAACTCGCCGAATTGAAGCTGGTCCATGGCCGGAAGCCGCGGCTCCTCGGCGGGGGGAGCCGCGAAATGACGATGCTCGCTGGACGTACTTCCGGCCGCAGCCGGGACGGGCGCAACAAGGACGACTGCGGCAAACGAGGTCACGCCCAGGATCGCCGCCATTCGTCTGGAGATGTTCATGCCGTCGTCCTCACCCTGCGCGTACCCAGCCGGCGTGGGGCGATGCGCCCAATGCCAGTCGCGATCGTGAGTGAAACGGTTCCGCTGGCGGTAGTGGATCTGTCAGGGCCGGTTGGCTCGCGGAGTTGGACCGGTAGACCCATCTTCCGAAGTCCATATGGCTGGCCCGGAACGACCGGACCGGCCTTGGCATCAACTCGGTCCCTCAACAGGTCTCCCGCATTGGCATTACTTGAGCGAGCGCAAGTAGGCGACAAGGAAATCCTGCTCGGCCGTATCTGTGATGCCGACGTGGCGCATGCGGGTGCCGGGCATGAAGCCGTCGTTGTTGGCGATCCAGGCGCGCAGCGATTCCTCCGTCCAGACGATGCCGGCGGCCTTCATCGCTTCGGAGTAGGCAAAGCCGTTCTGGCTGCCGGACTTGCGGCCGACGATGCCGATCAGAGAGGGACCATAGGACTTTCGGGCCGGATCGTCTGCATGGCAGCTGCGGCAGCGCTGCTCGAACATGATCTCGCCGGCCTTCATCATGGCCGCCTTGCCGGCCTCGCTCATTTCGGCCCGCGCGAGATCGCTCGTGCCCGTGCAAATCGCCACCCCCAGAAGAGCTACGGCGAGCTTGGATTTCGAAACCGTCATGATCATCACCCCTTTCATCGATGGGGGCGCGCATCCAGCCATGCGACCACTGGCTCTGATTCCGCCGTGTCACGATGTCGACGGCAAGTTCAGCGCACCCGCCAGTGGGGGTACGCTGCTCCAGTCACCTCGTGGTTGATGGGGGTCAAAGCCCGACCGAAAGGACGAGAAGGTACCGTTCCACGGGGTGCTCCGACACGGTGTCGAATGTTCGGCGAAACGGTAGCTTCGTGCGGGCGATCAGCGCTTCTTGGCGGCCTTGCGGGCGGCATAACGCTCGTCGCGGGCGCGCTTCTTTTCCTCCTCCAGCGCGGCCTCGCGCTCGATGCGCTCGATCTCGGCCAACTCGGCGGCCAACTGGCGCTCGGCGGCTTCTGCCTCGGCGCGGGCGATCGCCTCGATGC
>JBGSQO010000366.1:0-1791 GCA_041738055.1 Filomicrobium sp. | reverse complement strand
GCCTCGGAGCCGTCCGCCCCCGGCGCCGCCCAGCCCGCCGGCCGTCGCGGAGGCCTGCTGGAGCGCATCACCCGCATCGACTCCTCGGACTGAACGCCGACGGCTGACGACATCAGGTCGGAGGTGGGGTGCAGGGTCGAGCGCCTGATCGGCGCCGGCAGCTTGATCTGCACAGCCACTGTGGGACTGTGGTCCTCTGTGGCCTGTTCGACACGACGGCAGGCGGAACAAGCGCTCGAACGCTCGCCCGTTTACATTCGCGACCGCGCATCATTGGCAAGAGCGCCGCAACTGGGTAGAAGGCTGTCAGGGTTCAGTTCCGCGCCGCCCGCCAGTGTTCAGGAGTGTTCGAGTATGGTCATGCGTCAATTCCGGTCCTGGCTTGCCGTAATGCTCGTCCCGATCCTCCTCGGTACGACTGTCGAGACGGCAGACGCACAGCGTCGCGAAGTTCGCCAGCCAGCGGCGATCAGCAAGACCGTCATCAATCAGAACACGGTCGGCATCATGGCCGGCAAGTCCGACAGTTCCTACTTGGCTGCTGTCGAGGACATGGCCTCGGTGCTGGATGATGGCGTCAAGTTGCGCGTCATCGCCATGCTCGGCAAGGGCGCCCTGCAGAACGTGCAGGACGTGCTCTCGCTGCAGAACACCGATATGGGTGTGACGCAAGCCAACGTGCTGCGCTACCTGCAGAAGACGAAAGAACTCGGTGCCGACATCGAGAACCGCCTGCAGTACATCACCAAGCTGTTCAACGAGGAAGTCCACGTCGTCGCCGGCGCCGCAATCAACGACTTGCGCGATCTGAACGGTAAGACGGTGAACGTCGGCGAGATCGGAAGCGGCACACAGCTCACCGCTCAGCTGATCTTCGAGGCCCTCGACATCAAAGTCGACGCTGTCAATATGGTCCAGTCCGACGCGTTGGCGGCTATTCAGGCGGGCAAGATCGCCGCGACCATGCTGGTGGCCGGCAAGCCTTCGCCGATCTTCGACATCTTCCGCCTGAAGGGCGACCTCAAGCTGCTGCCGATCCCCTATGAGGAATCGCTGGAGACAGACTATCTGCCGACCCAGTTCACCCATGACGACTATCCGACACTCGTTCCCGAGGGTGAGACGGTGGAGACGGTGGCGGTGCCTGCGGTGCTCGCCGTGTTCAACTGGCGCCCGGGCACCGATCGCTATCGCCGGGCGGCCATTTTCACCGAGGCCTTCTTCTCGAAGTTCGAGGAGTTCCGCAAGGCGCCGCGCCACCCGAAGTGGCGTGAGGTCAACTTGTCGGCCGATCTGCCGGGCTGGCAGCGCTTCGATGTTGCCAAGAGCTGGCTTGAGAAGAATTCCGCGAGGATCGCGAACGCGAAACCGGCCCGGCCAGCCGCTGCGAGCATCGAAGACCAGCAGCGCCGGACGTTCCTGGAGTTCCTGGCCGCCCAGCAGTCGGGCGGCGGTGCGCCGGTTGCCCAGCAAGAGGCCCTGTTCCGTCAGTTCATGGATTGGCAGAAGTCCCAGGCGGGATCTGGCGCTCCTGCAGCGGCTCCGGTCGCTCCGGCAGCGGCTGCGCCGGTTACGGCCCCTGCTACTGCTCCGGCCCAGGGCGGCCCGCGTTTGTGGTGAAGTCTCGACTTGAGGACCGCGTCGCCGATCGGTCGCGTCAGCGTGGAGTTGTCCAGATTATGCGTAGCACCACACACTTTGAGATGGCGAGGCCCAACGCCGGCCAGCAGCGCGGCGCGTTGCTGACGTTCCTGGCGCTGCTGGCCGCTGCTCTGCTCGGAGCCTCGCCAG
>JBGSQO010000322.1:0-2651 GCA_041738055.1 Filomicrobium sp. | reverse complement strand
GCCAGCGGCGACGCGCAGAAGGCGCTCGATGTGACCGCCAACGACGAGGTCGTCGCCGCCCTGACGACGGCCGGCGTGGCCGCGATCGCCTCGGAGGAACTCGACGACGTTCTCGTCGTGGATACCAATGGCAGGGTCGTCGTTGCCGTCGATCCGCTGGACGGCTCCTCCAACATCGACACCAACGTCTCTATCGGCACGATCTTCTCGGTGCTGCCGGTGCCCGCCACGGTTGCCGGTGATGTCGCGAAGGCCTTCCTGCAGCCCGGCCGCAACCAACTCGCCGGCGGCTATGTGATCTACGGACCGAGCGTCGCCATGGCGCTGACGGTCGGGGACGGCACGCACATCTTCACGCTCGACCCAGCCACCAATGTGTTCACGCTGACCGGCGAGCGCATGGCGATTGCTCCCGAGACGCGCGAGTACGCCATCAATGCCTCCAACTACCGCCACTGGAGCGAGGCCACCCGCGCCTACGTCGATGACTGCATCGCCGGCACCGACGGCCCGCGTGGCGCCGACTTCAACATGCGCTGGATCGCCTCGCTGGTGGCGGAGACGCACCGCATCCTGGTGCGCGGCGGCGTGTTCCTGTATCCCCGCGACGGTCGCAAGGGCTACAGCCGCGGGCGGCTGCGCCTGATGTATGAGGCCAGCCCCATCGCCTTCCTCATCGAGCAAGCTGGTGGTAAGGCCATCGATGGCACGACCCGGATCCTCGATCTGGAGCCCACCTCCATCCACGAGCGTGCGCCGCTGATCTTCGGGGCCTCCTCCGAGGTCGACCGGGTCGCCCGCTACAAGGCCGAGGCCGGCGGGCTCTACGAGCGCTCTCCGCTGTTTGGCCGCCGCGGCTTGCTCAAGTCCTGAGCACTGTTTCAAGCCCGGTATCGCCCGCCCATCGCAACGAAAGATCGTCGCCCCATGTCGCGCAACCACCCCATCATTTCGGTCACCGGCTCATCCGGGGCCGGCACATCGACCGTCAAACATACCTTCGAGCAGATCTTCCGCCGCGAGGGCATCAAGCACGCCCAGATCGAAGGCGACGCCTTCCACCGCTACGATCGCATGGCCATGCGCGAGGCGATGAAGGCGGCCGAAGGCAACGGCAACCGCCACTTCAGCCACTTCGGCCCCGAGGCCAATCTGTTCGAGGAATTGGAAAGCACGTTCAAGCAGTACGGCGAGACCGGGATCGGGCGCACGCGCAACTACGTGCACGACGACGAGGAAGCAGCCCGCTTCGGCGTCGCGCCGGGCAAGTTCACCGAGTGGCGCGACCTCGAGGCTGGCTCCGACCTCTTGTTCTACGAGGGCCTCCATGGGGCCATCGTCACCGACAAGGTCAACGTCGCCAAGCACGCCGACCTCAAGATCGGGGTCGTTCCGGTGATCAACCTCGAGTGGATCCAGAAAATCCATCGCGACCGCAAGGCGCGCGGCTATTCGACCGAGGCCGTCACCGACACCATCCTGCGCCGCATGCCGGACTACGTGAACTACATCTGCCCGCAGTTCGGCGAGACCGACATCAACTTCCAGCGCGTGCCGACGGTGGATACCTCCAACCCGTTCATCGCCCGCTGGATCCCGACACCCGACGAATCGCTCGTCGTCATTCGATTCAAGACTCCGCGCGGCATCGATTTCTCGTATCTGACGTCGATGCTGCACGACAGCTTCATGTCGCGGGCCAATTCGATCGTCATACCGGGTGGTAAGCTCGATCTGGCCATGCAGCTCATCCTGACGCCGATGATCCTGAAGCTGGTCGAGCAGAAGCGCCGCGGTCTGTGAATTCGAGGGGACACACCAATGACGACACCTAGCACCAGCACTGCCGGCTCGCCGGTTGCCATCAAGGACATGGCCAACGCCATCCGCGCTCTCGCCATGGACGCGGTCGAGAAGGCGAAGTCCGGCCACCCCGGCATGCCGATGGGTATGGCCGATGTCGCCGCCGTCCTGTTCACGCGCTTCCTGAATATCGATCCGATGGCGCCCAAGTGGGCCGATCGCGACCGCTTCGTGCTGTCCGCCGGTCACGGCTCCATGTTGCTGTATGCGCTGCACTACCTCGTCGGCTATCCCGACATGACGCTCGAGGAGATCCAGCGTTTCCGTCAGCTCGGCGCCCGCACCGCCGGCCATCCCGAGTACGGCCACGCCGACGGCATCGAGACGACGACCGGTCCGCTCGGCCAGGGCATCTCGACCGCCGTCGGTATGGCGATTGCCGAGAAGCTGCTCGCGCAGCGCTACGGCAAGGATCTCGTCGACCATTACACCTACGTCATCGCCGGTGACGGCTGCCTGATGGAGGGCATCAGCCACGAGGCGATCGATCTGGCCGGCCACCTGAAGCTCGGCAAGCTGATCGTCATGTGGGACGACAACGAGATTTCCATCGACGGCCCGACTTCGATCTCGACGTCGACCGACCAGGTCAAGCGCTTCGAGGCTTCCGGCTGGCACGTCACCAAGGTCGACGGACACGATCCGGCGGCTGTCGAAGCGGCCATCACGGCGGCCCGCGCGGTCACTGACAAGCCCTCGATGATCGCCTGCAAGACCGTCATCGGCTATGGCGCGCCCACCCGCGCCGGCACGGCCAAGGCCCACGGCGAGGCGCTGGGTGCCGAGGA
>JBGSQO010000301.1:0-20436 GCA_041738055.1 Filomicrobium sp. | reverse complement strand
GCTCGCGCTGCAGTGGGCCGGGCCAGCTGCGTGGTGGCTGATGGCATCCGGCGGCAACAGCGCGAGGATCGGTCAAGACGTCCGCAACCGACTCGACGGTCTTGCCGCCGTCGTCGATCAGTCCGATGCCCGCGCGGCCCTGCACATCGGCGGCCCCCGCGCCCGCGACGTCCTGGCCAAATGCCTGCCCATCGACCTCCACCCGCGGGCCTTCGCCGAGGGGCAGGTGGCCATCACGCAAGCCGCCCACATCGGGATCACGATCGCGCTCCTCGACGCCGCGCCGACATTCGAGATCACCCTCTATCGGAGTTATGCCGACAGCTTCGCCGAATTTCTACTCGAGGCGGCCGGCGAATACCTGTGATACCGCCCCGCATAAGTTGTGACACACCTCTCGGTAGACCGCGCCTTCCGGCCGGCTCTCGGAACGAGTGTAGGAAGGCGCAATCAAGAAACAATACCGTCCCGCCAACCGACCAGACCCTGTGTCGAAACATTGGCGGGACGGTGTGATCGCACAAGCAGCAACCAGCCTCAGCGCCGATAGACGATCACCGACAGATAGCTGATCGGCCGCTTGATGAGTTCACCCGGGCCATGCAGTTCGGCGGAATCGAACAGCAGGCTGTCGCCGGGCCGCAGATGATAGCTCTGGTCACCGTGCACGTAGGATACTTCACCCGTCAGCATGTAGATCAGCTCGATCCCCTCGTGGCGGAACTCGGTGTAGGTCTCCGCGTCGTCGGCCAGCGTGATGAGATAGGGCTCGAAGGCGATTTCGCCGCCGACCGACTGGCCGAGCAAATGATAGTTGTGGCCGACCTTGGTGCCGCGCCGACGGATCGACAAGCCGCTCCCGGCCTTGACGAACGAGCAGCCCCGCCCCTTTTCGTGGCCGGCCAACAGATCGGTCAGCTGCAGGTTCAGGGCTGAGGCCACGTCCTGCAGCGTGCCGAGCGACGCGGAGATCTGTCCGTTCTCGATCTTCGACAGCATGCCCGCCGAGATGCCGGCAGCACTCGCCAGTTCCGAAACCGTCAGGTTGGCGGTCTTGCGATAGTCGCGCACCTGATTGCCGATCGACTGCTCGAGCGAGCGCACGACCGGCGCTCCCGAGACGGTCGCCAACGCCTTATCGTCGGGCGAGGCCCTGCGCGCACCCTTGGCCGGCTTTGGTTCCCGCCCGCTATCCGACGTTTTCGCCACTCCGGCTCTCCCAGCATATGACTGCAAGGCGCCGGCCCGTCAGGGTCGAGGCCTCACACATCGAGGGTGTTGGAGAGTTCCCATTGCGTCAAGTGGGACGTGTAGGCGGTCCATTCCGCCGTTTTTATCTTGGCGTAGGCAGAGACGAACTCCTGACCCAGCATCTCGGCCAGTGCGGCATCCTTTTCGAAATTGCGCACGGCATCGAGCAGGTTGAGCGGGAGCTTGGGGGCATCCTTCACGGTATAGCCCAGTTCGTACATATCGATATCGAGACGCTTGCCTGGATCGGCCTTGCGGGCCATCCCGTCGAGACCCGCCGCGATGATACCCGCCTGAAGGAGGTAGGGGTTGGCCGCCCCATCCGGCAAGCGCAACTCGAAGCGGCCCTTGCCCGGCACACGCACCATGTGGGTGCGATTGTTGCCGGTCCACGTCACTGTGTTCGGAGACCATGTCGCACCCGACAACGTGCGCGGCGCGTTGATGCGCTTGTAGGAATTGACGGTCGGATTGGTCAGTGCGGCCAAGCCCTCGGCGTGCGCCAGGATGCCGCCGAGGAAGTGATAGCCCAAACCCGACAGGCCCATCTCGTCGGAATTGTCGAGGAAGGCATTCCGCGAGCCCGTCGCGTCCCAGACCGAGATATGCGCGTGGCACCCATTGCCGGTGAGGTTGGGGAAAGGCTTCGGCATGAACGTCGCACGAAGCCCATGCTTCTCGGCCACCGATTTGGCCATGAACTTGAAGAAGGAATGCCGGTCGGCGGTGATCAGGCTCTCGTCGAACAGCCAATTCATCTCGAACTGGCCATTGGCATCCTCGTGGTCGTTCTGGTACGGCCCCCAGCCCAATTCCAGCATGTAGTCGCAAATCTCGGCGATGATATCGTAGCGGCGCATGATCGCCTGCTGGTCGTAGCAGGGTTTGGCGGCGGTATCCTTGTCGTCGGAAATGCGCGTGCCGTCGGCGTTGATGAGAAAGAACTCGCATTCCACGCCGGTCTTGACGGTCAGCCCCTGGTCTTTGGCCTTCTGGAGAACGCGCTTCAGGACGACACGCGGGGCCTGGGCCACGCTTGCGTCGTTCATGGTAAGGTCGGCCGGCAGCCACGCGACCTCGCGCTTCCAGGGGAGTTGGATGAGGCCCGCACCATCCGGAACAGCCAGGATATCCGGATCGGCCGGCGTCATGTCGAGCCAGGTGGCAAAACCGGCAAATCCGGCACCGTCTCTCTGCATTTCGGCGATTGCCGTGGCCGGCACCAGCTTGGCGCGCTGACCGCCAGCGAGGTCGGTGAAGGAGATCAGGAAATAGCGGATGCCGCGCTCCTTGGCGACGGCGGCAAGATCGATCGTCATGGCACCACTCTTTCTCTCGTCGCGACGCCGCTTGAAGTCGGCCCACCAGTTCGCCATTTCGGGCCGTCCTCTGCTCTCAAAGGCCGCCCTGCTGAAGTCCAGGAATCCACGTCGTCCCGGCCAGCGGCACGCGCGCCATGGCGGCCGCCTCCAGCGTCAGGGCACACAAATCCTCCGGCTCCAGATTGTGGATGTTGTTGTGCCCGCAGGCGCGCGCGATGGTCTGCACCTCCAGCGTCATCACCTTGAGGTAGTTGGCCAGCCGCCGCCCGGCCAGAACCGGATCGAGGCGCGCGGCCAGTTCCGGGTCCTGTGTGGTGATGCCGGCGGGATCGCGCCCCTCGTGCCAGTCGTCGTAGGCGCCTGCGGTTGTGCCGAGCGCGTTGTATTCGGCCTCCAGGTGCGGGTCGTTGTCGCCGAGCGCGGCAAGGGCTGCTATGCCGATCGACACCGCGTCTGCACCCAACGCCAAGGCCTTCGCTGCGTCCGCACCCGAGCGAATGCCGCCCGAGACGATCAATTGCACCTTGCGATGCAGCCCCAAGTCCTGCAGCGCCTGGACCGCCGGCCGGATGCAGGCAAGCGTCGGGATGCCGACGTGCTCGATGAACACCTCCTGCGTCGCCGCCGTGCCGCCCTGCATGCCGTCGATGACGACGACGTCGGCCCCCGCTTTGACAGCAAGTGCGACGTCGTAATACGGCCGCGTCGCACCAATTTTCACATAGATCGGCTTCTCCCAATCCGTGATTTCGCGCAACTCGAGGAGCTTGATTTCGAGGTCATCGGGACCGGTCCAATCCGGGTGCCGGCAGGCCGAGCGCTGGTCGATGCCCTTGGGCAGGTTGCGCATCTCGGCGACGCGGTCGGAGATCTTCTGGCCGAGCAGCATGCCCCCACCACCCGGCTTGGCGCCCTGCCCGATCACGACCTCGATGGCGTCGGCCTTGCGCAGATCGTCCGAGTTCATGCCGTAGCGCGAGGGCAGAACCTGGTACACGAGCGTTTGCGATTGTCCTCGCTCCTCCGGCGTCATGCCGCCGTCGCCCGTCGTCGTCGAGGTTCCCGCAAGTGTGGCGCCGCGCCCGAGCGCCTCCTTGGCCTGCGCCGACAATGCGCCGAAACTCATGCCGGCAATGGTGATCGGGATCTTGAGCTCGATCGGCTTCTTGGCAAATCGCGTGCCCAGCGTGACGCTCGTCGAGCATTTCTCGCGATAGCCTTCGAGCGGATAGCGCGAGACGGAGGCCCCCAGAAACAACAGATCGTCGAAATGCGGCACGCGCCGTTTGGCTCCACCACCACGGATATCATAGATACCGGTCGCGGCCGCCCGACGTATTTCCGACAGCGTATAATCGTCGAAGGTCCAGGATTTGCGCGGTGTGGTCGGCGGGTTCTGATAGGTCATCAGTAGGCGTCCGCATTGTCGATGTTGAAGGTGTAGAGCTTACGCGCCGAGCCGTAGCGGCGGAACTCCTTCGAGGAGATGCCGGTCATACCCGCCATTTCGAGTAACGACGTCAACGCCTCGTGATGATCAACGCGCATCTCCTTCTCGATGCAATCGGCTCCCAGACTCTTGACCCTCCCGCGCACGAAGAGCTGCGCCTCATAAATCGAATCGCCAAGCGCTTCGCCCGCATCGCCGAGGACAACGAGCGTTCCCGATTGCGCCATGAATGCCGACATATGGCCGACGTTTCCCCGGACGACGATATCGATGCCCTTCATCGAAATGCCGCAGCGCGAGGAGGCGTTTCCCTCGATCACGAGCAGGCCGCCGCGCCCGGTAGCGCCGGCATATTGACTGGCATCGCCTTTCACGACGACTTTTCCCGACATCATGTTTTCGGCAACACCCGGACCGGCCGAGCCGTGCACGGTAATTTTTGCCTGCTTGTTCATGCCCGCGCAGTAGTATCCGACGCTGCCGCGCACCTCGATGTTGAGCGGCGCGTCGACGCCAACGGCAATGGCATGGGCGCCGCGCGGATTGAGAATCTCCCAGTCACGCTCGTTGCTGCCGTCGCTTTGCCGATGCAGATCGGCGTTCAACTCGCGCAGCGGCGTGGCGGCAAGATCATAGCTGCGCAGCTTCAGACGTTCCGCCATGGTGCTCTCAGCGCTCCCAGAAATAGACGGTCGCCGGCTCCGGCTCCCACACGCGGGCGGTCTCGATGCCGGGCAGGTCGACGAGGGCGCGATATTCCGAACCGAACGCGACCCACTGGTCGGTCTCGGCCATGACGGCCGGCTTGCAGGCGATCGGATCGCGAATGACGCCGAAGCCGTTTCGCGTGCCGACCACGAAGTTGAAAAATCCGTCGAGATCATCGAGGCTCTTTTCCAAAGCCTCCCCGAGGTTCATGCCCGCCTTCATCCGATGGGTGAGATAGGCTGCCGCCACCTCACTGTCGTTATCGGTTTCGAACGTCATGCCCTCGCGCTTCAATTCCCGTCGAAGACTGTTGTGGTTCGAAAGCGAGCCATTGTGCACGAGGCATTGATCGGGTCCTGTCGAGAAAGGATGTGCGCCCAGCGTCGTGACGGCCGATTCGGTTGCCATGCGGGTATGCCCGATCGCGTGCGTTCCTCGCATGGCACTCAACGAGAATTGGCCAGCCACCGTTCTCGGGTTGCCGACCTCCTTGTAGATCTCGATCGTCTCCCCGATGCTCATGATTCGAATGCCAGGATGGCTCGCGGTCAATTCGGCCCTGACGACATCGACCATATTCGAAGGAACAGTCAGAACGGCATGCGTCGAGATCACTCGCAGCGTGGCTTCGATGCCCGTTGCCCGCCTGAGATCTGCACGCAACTCGGCGAAATCCATTTCGGCTTCGGCCGATTGCAGGGTCATCTTGGCAAGACCCGGCGAAGGCTCACCATAAACGGCAAATCCTGCCGAATCCGGCCCCCTCTCGCACATGGTCGCAAGCATATCTGCAACCATGACCCCGAGCCGGGGCTCGAGCGATCGGTCCTTCAGAAACAGGCCAACGATCCCGCACATGGAGGCGCCACCTCGACAGTCATTCCGCTGCTGAACTGTTAGCAGAGCGGCAAGGACCGCGTCAACCCTTAAGAAATCATGTTTCTTGTGGCGCAACGTCAACCTGATGGCGTACCGTGCCAACCGTTCCCGGACGACCGGGACCATGCCGGGTGATACCGACCCGCAGAAGATGTGACACACCTCTCGGTAAACCGCGCCTTCCGGCCGGCTCTCGGAACGAGTGTCGGAAGGCGCAAAGCAAAGAGTCGATGCCGTCCCGCCGCCCCAACCGACACAGAGTCGAAAGATCGGCGGGACTGTATGATTGGGACAACGGGAGAAGCCTGATGACCATCGGGAGTTCGCCACGTGTCGTGGTGCGGCAAATGCAAGCGGGGGATGCCGATCGCTGGCGCGAGCTGTGGGCGGCCTACAATCGTTTCTATGAGGCGGACGTGCCCGAGACCGTGACCGCGCACACGTTGAAGCGACTTCTTGATCCGAACACGACCCTCGTCGGCCGAGTGGTGGAGCAGAATGGCGCTGTCGTTGGCTTTTCGGCCTCCGTCCTGCACGAGGCGACCTGGGACACGCGGCCAGTCTGCTATCTTGAGGATCTCTTCGTGTCCGAAAGCGCGCGTGGGCAGGGATTGGGAAGAGCGTTGATCGATGATCTCATCGGGTTGGCGACTGCGCGCGGCTGGGGGCGCATCTATTGGCACACCCGCGCCTCCAACGCAGCCGCTCGTCGCCTGTACGACCACTACGTTGGCGCCGACGATTTCGTGCGGTACCGGATCTTCTTTTCGTAACGTCCTGGTTGGCAAATCTCGTGGCGCTCGGCCGCGCGTGATCGGCGCCTTCGTGCTCTCATCTTCTTCGACGGCCGATGTGGCAACGTCGAGAAGGCCCCTCTGCCCAGCGCAAGCAGGCGCCTGTTCGGCAAACGTCAAACCTCAAATCCAGGTCTTGCGGCGCTTGTAGGACTTGCGGTTGCGGAAGCTCGTGCGGCCCTCGGAGGAGACGCCGAGGTAGAATTCCTGCACGTCCTTGTTCTGGGCAAGCTCAGCGGCGGGCCCGTCCAGCATGATGCGCCCGCTTTCCAGGATGTAGCCGTAATCGGCATGCCGCAGGGCGACGCTGGTATTCTGTTCGGCCAGCAGAATGCTGACGCCTTCGCGAGTGTTCAAATCGCGAATGATTTCGAAGATCTCCGCCACGATCTGCGGGGCAAGCCCCATCGACGGCTCGTCCAACAGCAGCATGTTCGGCTTGGCCATGATCGCCCGGCCGATGGCCGTCATCTGCTGCTCGCCGCCGGAGGTGTAGCCGGCCTGACTGAGGCGGCGCACCTTGAGACGGGGGAAGTAGGCGTAGACGCGCTCCAACTCGTCTTTCAGCGCCGAGCGGGAGAGGGACCGGGTGTAGGCACCGGTGATCAGGTTTTCCTCGACCGTGAGGTGGCCGAAGCATTTTCGGCCTTCGAGCACCTGCACCATGCCCATTCCGACCAGTTCACCCGGCGTCAGCTGATCGGAACGACGGCCCTGGAATTCGATTGATCCCTTGGTGACCTTGCCGTTCTGCGAGGCGAGCATCGTCGAAACCGCTTTGAGCGTCGTACTCTTGCCGGCGCCATTGCCGCCCAGCAAAGCCACGATCTTGCCCTTGGGCACCTGCAGCGACACGCCCTTCAGGACCAGTATCACCTTGTTGTAGACGACCTCGATATTGCGCACCGCGAGGAACGGCTGGCCGCTGGCCTCGGCATGGGGGTGAGGCCCGCTCGTCATGCTGGTGGCGGCGACGGCACTTGCAACTGCGGTCATGAATGGCTCCCGGCCAGGGTGCGGCGTCGACTGGATCAAGGGCGTCGCGTGGTCGTTGGATGTTGGAGCCGGGGCGGGTCGTCGAGACCCGCCCCGGAAGACGCTGGACCAATCACAGCCCAAGACGGGCCGGGTTCAGCCCGGTCTCAGGGGTCAGCCCAGTCTCAGGGGCACTGGCGCGGCGTGAGGCCGTTCTCGCCTGCGAACTTTGCGGCCGACTCCTCCACGAGCTTGCGGATGAAGCCCTCGTCCGGCGGGGCCACGAAGTCCTTCGAGACCAGCTGGAACTGCTTGCCGTCCCACTGCATGATCTTGAACTTGCCGGAGCCGTCGTGCTTGGCGCAAGACAGCTTGAAGGGAGCGACCATGCCCTCGATGCCGAGTTCCTTCAGCCGTTCGGTCGTCATGTCGATGGCCTCGTAGCCAGCTCGGAATTCCGGACCGGTGACGGGCTTGCCGACCTTGTTGTGCATCTTCTGGGCGTTGCGCAGACCCTCGACCCACATCACGGCAGCCGACAGACCACGGTTCCAGTAGACGGTGCCGACGCGCTCAGGGTTCTGCAGGTTGCCCTTGTTGGCGCCGTACACGACCTTCTGGATATCCTTGACCAGCGGGTAGTCGCGGCCCGGCACGGCGTTGGAGACAACGTAGGTACCCTTGGCGGCATCGCCGGCTGGCACCATGTCCTCCTCGGCGCCGCCGAAGGTGACGTACATCATGCGCTCACGCGGGAAGCCGACGCGGGCTGCCGTCGTCATGGCGGTTGCGTTCATGCCGGAACCGGCGCCCCAGAACGTCACCCAGTCGGGCTTTTCGCGACGAATCTGCAGCCAGTGCGACTGCTGCTCGAGGCCCGGCGGCGGGATCGAGATCTCGACCAGCGTCACGCCCCAGTCCTTGGCGATCTGGCGCATGGCCGGCAGCGGCTCACGGCCGTAGGCGGTATCGATGTGGAGATGGACAATCTTCTTGCCCTTCATTTTCTCCACGCCGCCTTCCAACTCGGCCATGAAGTTCATCTTCACCGCGATCTGCGACCAGTAATGGCCGGCGGCATTGAACACCCACGGCCAGACCTTGCCGTCGGCGGCGTCGGTGCGGCCATAGCCGTACTGGGCGAGCACGACTTCGTCACCGGCCATACGATTGATCACGGCATAGGCGCCCGGCGTGCCGAGCGTATCGAACACCACCATCTTCTGCCCGTTGGGGCCCGTCAGCAGGCGCTGGTAGCACTCCACGGTACGGGCGGCGTTGTATTCCGTCTCGCACTCCTGCCACGTCAGCTGCACGCCGTTCACGCCGCCGGTCATGTTGACGTAGGTCATGTAGTCGATGATGCCGCCGTAGTAGCCGGTCCCCATCGCAGAATAGGGGCCGACGCGGCTGCTGGGCACGGCCATGTACTGCTCGGCCGTCTGTGCCGTTGCGGCAGTGCCGGTCGCCAGCATGGCGATGGCGCCGACGGCAGCTGCAAGACTTTGCATCCGGCCAGTCTTCCTGATCAACACGAGTGCACTCCTTCCGTTTGCCCTGAGACGAGCGTTTCCTGCTTGTTCTTGATTGCTCCAGGCGTCCATTCCGATGCCTGGGTTTCCGCCGGACCAGCCGGCGAAATCTGTCGGTCGTCTGCTTAGATTCGCCTCAATACTTGAAGGGCCAGACGCGCAGCCGTTCTTTGATGATCTGCCACATGCGCGCGAGCCCCAACGGCTCGTAGATCATGAACAGGATGATCAGCACGCCGAATATGACCTGCTCGAGCGCCGACGTGATCGTCGCATCGACCGCCTTGCCGAACAGGCCGTGGAAGAAGATGTTGAGGAATACCGGCAGCAGCAGGATGAAGCCCGCGCCGAGGAATGCCCCCAGGATGGTGCCCAGT
Organism: Filomicrobium sp.; assembly: GCA_041738055.1. Lineage (GTDB taxonomy): Bacteria > Pseudomonadota > Alphaproteobacteria > Rhizobiales > Hyphomicrobiaceae > Filomicrobium. Next base: position 11,148 of record JBGSQO010000301.1, on the reverse strand, counting down.
CCGCCGATGATCACCATGAACAAGATGCGGAACGACAGGTTGATGTCGAAGGCCGCCGGCTCCACGGATTTCAGGTAAGTGAAGGCGAACAGCGCCCCACCGACTCCGCAGAAGAACGAGCTGATCGCGAATGCCTGCAGCTTGGTGTAGAGCAGCGATTGCCCCATGGCTTCGGCCGCCACGTCCATGTCGCGCACAGCCATCCAGCGGCGCCCGACGCTGCCGTTGGCCATGTTCTTGGCCAGGAGAGTCAGCAGGGCGACGACCACCAGCACCACGAAGTACATCGCTATGGGAGACGTGAGCTTGTAGCCGAACATTTCGATCGGCTGGGCGGTGATGATACCGGAGGTATCGTAGTTCTTGAACCAGCCGAACTTGTCGATGACCCAGACGATGAAGAACTGCGCGGCCAGCGTGGCGACCGCCAGATAGAGCCCGCGAATCCTGAGGCTCGGCAGGCCGAACAGGATACCGATGCCCGCCGCGATCAGTCCCGACAGGAACAGGGCGATCGGAAAAGGGATGCCATCGACGCGCAAAATGAGATTGTAGCACGCGAAGGCGCCGGCCGCCATGAAGCCCGCCGCACCAAGAGACAGCTGTCCCGCATAGCCCATCAGGATGTTCTGGCCGAGCGCTACCAGCGACAGGCACAACCACGGAATTAGGATGGCGCTGATCCAATAGTCGCTCGCCACCAGCGGAACAGCCACGAAGGCCGCCAGCAGCATGAGAACCATGCCGATCTTGTCTTCCCTGAGCGGCAGGAGCGCGGCGTCCTGCGCGTAGCTCGTGCGGAACTGGCCTGCTTCCCGGTAGAACATCTGAGGGCTTCCGAAGCTGAGAACTGGGGTACGAAGGGGAGTGTTGCGTCGCGATCAAGGCCCGCTAAACCCGCCTGATGATGCGCTCTCCGAACAGGCCTTCGGGTCTGATGAGGAGGAAGAACACGGCCAGCATGTACGGCGCCCAGCCTTCGATGCCGCCGCCGAAATAGGGGCCGACGTAGACCTCGGCCACTTTTTCTACGGCCCCGACGATGAGGCCGGCGACGATCACACCCGGCACCGACGTGAAGCCACCGATGATGAGCACCGGCAAGGCCTTGAGCGCGATGCCGACGAGGGCAAACTGCACGCCGCTGCGGGCGCCCCACAGCATGCCGGCAACGAGGGCGACGATGCCGGCGGTGGCCCAGACGAGCATCCAGATGTGCTTCAGCGGAATGCCGATCGACATGGCTGCGGCGTGATCGTCGGCGACGGCGCGCAGGCCGAGCCCGACCTTGGTCCGCGAAAACACCAGCGCGAGGATGGCCACCATGGCGCCCGCCACGACGCCTGCGGCGATATCGAGCGTGCTGACGAAAATGCCGGCGTTGTCGACCAGCCACTCGATCGGCACGTCGGGAATGCCAAGATCGAGCCGGCGCACCTCGACACCCCAGGCGAGCTGGGCCAGTCCTTCGAGCACGAACGCCAAACCGATGGTCGCCATCAGCAGCGTGTCTTCGTTCTGGTTGACGAGGGGGCGCAGCACGAAGCGCTCGGTCGCCATGCCGACGAGCACCATCAAGAGCACCGTGACCGGCAGCGCGAGGGCAAACGGCAGCCCAAGTTCCATGAACCCGACGAACGACAGGACGGCGAAGAACACCATCGCGCCCTGGGCGAAGTTGAACACGCCGGACGCCTTGTAGATCAGCACGAAGCCGAGAGCCACGAGCGCATACATCACGCCCGACAGCAGACCGCCGATCAGGACTTCAGCGAAGAAAAGCAGTTCGACCATCGCCCGTCCCTCAATGTGCCACGCCGAGATAGGCGTCGATGACGTCCTGGTTGGCCCGCACCTCGTCCGGCGGCCCGTCGCCGATCACCCGGCCGTAGTCGAGCACGACCACCCGGTCGGAGATGTCCATGACGACGCCCATGTCGTGCTCGATCAGCACGATGGTCGTGCCGTAGTGATCGTTGACGTCGAGAATGAAGCGGCAGAGGTCCTGCTTCTCCTCCACGTTCATTCCGGCCATCGGCTCGTCGAGCAGGAGGATCCTGGGCTCCGCGGCCAGCGCCCGGCCCAGTTCCACGCGCTTCTGGTACCCATACGGCAGCCGCGCGACCGGGGTCTTGCGGATATGCTGGATCTCGAGGAACTCGATGATTTCCTCGGCCTTCTCGCGCGCTTCCCGCTCCTCGCGGCGAGCCCGTGGCAGCTGCAGGGCGACCTCGGCGAAATTGGCGTGCATGTGCAGGTTGCGGCCGGCCATGATGTTGTCGAGCACGCTCATCCGCTTGAAGAGTGCGATGTTTTGGAAGGTGCGCGCGATGCCCATGCGTGCCGCCTTGTTGGGCGTCATGTGGGTCATCGGCTTGCCCGAAAACGTGATCGAGCCTTCCTGCGGCTGATAGATGCCGTTGATCACGTTGAGCATGGAGCTCTTACCGGCGCCGTTGGGACCGATGATGGCGCGGATCTCGTGCTCCAGGATGTTGAACGAGATGTTGGTCAGCGCCTTGACACCACCGAACCGCAACGAGATCGCGTTGAGTTCGAGGATCGGGCCACCGAAGGCAAAGGCGCGGTTGTGGACCGCGATGGGGGCGGAGATCGTCATGCGGCCGTCCTCGTCTGGCGCGCGCTCACGCGCACGTCTCGGATCATCAGCTGGTGGCGCACCACCTCGTCCTGGTGGCCTTCGATTTCGGAGGCTTCCGCCAGGGCGACCGAAGTCCGTCCGTCGTAGAAGGCCGCGATCAGGTCGGCGTAGGCCTTTTCGATCAGCCCGCGTCGCAGCGTACCGATACGAGTCAGCATTCCGGTATGCGGGGCCAGTTCGGCCTGCAGGATCGCAAAGCGCCCGATCTGGCAGGGGGCGAGCCGTTCGTCCTTGGCCAGCTCGGCATTGACCTGAGCAATCGCCTGGGCGATCGCGTCATAGACGACGTCGAGGGCGGCCAACTCGGCCCGGCCCGTGTAACTGGCCTCGCGGGCATCGGCGAACCGGCTTGTCGCCTCGGTATCGATATCGATGAGGGCGGCCACGAACGCCTTGCCATCGCCGACGACAACGGCTTCCTTGATGAACGGAATGGTCTTTAACCGGGTCTCGACCTGACGCGGGGCGAGCACGGTGCCGTCGGCCAACCGTCCGACATCCTTCTTGCGATCGATAAGCTCGAGCTGGCCCTGGGGATTGAGCCGGCCGAGATCGCCCGTCCCGACGAAGCCTTCGCGGTGCGCGGTTCCGCTCAGGGTCGCTGCCCGCACCAGGATCTCACCGTCCTCGGCGACCCTCAGCTCGATGCCGTCGGCCGCCTGACCGAGGGTTCCCGGATCGACAGCCCCGTCGCGATGCATGGTGACGAAATAGCCGGTATCGGTCGTTCCATACAGTTGCTTGAGGTTGACACCCAGCGCGCGCAGAAAAAGCATGAGCGATGGCTCGACGAGATCGCCGGCCACGTAGGCCGCTCTGATGCGGCTGAGGCCGAGAGCATCGCGCAAGGGCGCATAAAGCAGCGGCCCGTAGACCGTTTTCGCGAGCGAGGCTCCAACAGGCGCCCACTTCTTCGCCACGGCCGCTTCTTCCACGCGGCGCGCAGCCGCCATACCGGAGCGGAACAGGGTCAGATTGAAGCCACCTGCCGCTTCGATCCGGTGCGTAATGCTGGCGTGGATGGCTTCCAGAACGCGGGGCGTCGCGAGGAAGTAAGTGGGCGCGATCTCCCGAATGTCCCCCAGCGTCGTTTCCATCGACTCGGGGCAACACACACAATAGCCGGCGACCAGCGCCTGCGTGTAGGCCACCTGCATCTGGGCAATCCAGCCCGGGGGCAGATAGGCCATGGTCACGTCACTGGAGGACAGACTGTCGGCGGCCACCGCGGATCGGGCCCGGTCCAGAAGGGAGCGATGCGTATGGCGCACCAAACGCTGACCGCCCGAGGCGCCCGGCGACAGGAACATGAAGGCGGGATCGTCGGGGGAGACCTCTGCACGCCGGCTCTCGACGGTCTGAGCATCCGATTGCAAACGACGACGCCCCGCCTCGATGAAGGCGTCGTAGCCGATCAGCTGGCTCTGCCCATAATGGTGCATGCCACGATCCGCGTCGAACACGATCCGCGCCAGATCGGGAAGCGTCTCCGCGATCTCCAGCAACTTGTCGACCTGCTCCTGGTTCTCGGCAAACACGACCCGGACGCGGGCCGACCGCAGCGGTTCGGCGAGTTCCTCAGGCGTCGCAAAGGGGAATAACGGCAGCACAACGGCGCCGACAGCATGAGCGGCGCAGACGGCCGTGTGCAGATGCAGCGTGTAGTCACCGAGGACAGCGATACATCCGCCCCGCTGAAAGCCTTCGCCCACCAGCCCAGCAGCAAGAGCATTGGCGTCTGCTGCCAACTCTGCCCAGGTCATCGTCTCCCAGATGCCGCGACGCTTGGCGCGGATGGACGGCGATGTGCCTCTGCGGGCAACCTGCTCATTCAACAGCTTTGCAAACGTGCCGCTGTTACCACTCTCAGGCATCATGCCCCCTTGCACAGCGCACGACGACAGTGGAGGACCGGGCAAACTGCCGGCCACTCGCGTCATGCGTCCCCCCGTGCAGCGATCGTCTCGCTGCTGCCGGCCTTGTACTCGGCCGTTGTTCAAGCTGCCAGTCAGGTATGCCAGCAGCCACGCCTCAATCCCTACTGGACAGATAGGTAAAAGCAAACTTAATTATTTGGAAGGCGCTTTCAGGAAAATTGAATGACAGATCTGCGCAGTCTCACCCTCAAGCACCTGCGTGCCCACGAAGCGACCGCACGCCTCGGTAGCGTCTCGGAGGCCGCCGCAGAACTCAACGTCACACCTCCGGCGATCACGGCGCAGCTCAAATCCCTGGAGGCGCTGATCGCGCAGCCGCTCCTTGATCGCGCCGACGGATCATTTCAGGCCACGCCTGCCGGCCAGGTGCTCGTCGACACGGCGTGCAGCATCGAGCGACTGCTGACGCATGCCAAAGCTAGGCTTTCGGCCCTCCAGGCGGGCGCAACCGGCGTCGTGGTGTTCGCGGCGGTGAGCACGGCCAAGTACATCGTTCCCCGCATCGTGGCCGCCTTCGAAGCCGCTCATCCCGAGATCCGCGTCAGACTCGTGATCGGCAATCGCCGTGAGATGCAGGCGGGGCTCCTCGCCAACGAGTACGACCTTGTCCTGTCGGGGCGCCCGCCGACACACGTCCCCATCGAGACCGCCTACCTGTGCGACCACCCGCATATTCTCATCGCACCTCCCGAATCGCCGCTTGCCGCGCGCCGGAAACTCGCCCCCGCCAACCTAGCCGGTCAGCGCTTTCTGTCGCGCGAGCCGGGCTCGGGAACCCGACTGATCATGGAGAGCTTTCTTGCCACGCTACCGGCTTCGCCCGAAGTCGATCTCACCGAGATGGACTCCAACGAGACGATCAAGCAGGCGGTCATGGCCGGCATGGGCATTGCCGTGATTTCGGCGCACACCTGCCTCTACGAACTCGAGATGAAAAAGCTCGTCGCGCTGCCTGTGACCGGGTTTCCCATCGTCCGGCAATGGCATCTGATCCATCGCTCGGATCGCCCCGTCGCCTCAGCCACATGGGTCTTCAGACAATTCGTTCTCAGTAATCGCGACGGTCTGCTACCCGCAGCAGTGACGGCGGAGCGAGGCACAGCCAGAGCCGGCAGTGTGGTCGGCTGATCCTCTGCTTGGCGCAAAAAGGCAATACCGTCCCGCCGCCCCAATAGAAGCAGCGTCGAAACATCGGCGGGACGGTCTAACGCCATCTGAGTATTGCTGATCAGGCTGTGGCGATGGAGCGGTCCCTGCCCTTCAGCAGGCTGCGGAGCCGCGATGGGCCAGACCCCGGCGGGGGCGCCCCGGTCGTCGGGACGACGTCGAACGTACCGCTGTCGTGATCGAGCCATCGGAGTTCGCCTTGGCCGATCGAGAACCAGGCTCCGTGCAACTCGAGCGTGCCTTGCTCGACGGCAGCGGCCACGAACGGGAACGTCGTCAGGTTCGAGAGCGACTGCTTCACCGCCAGCAGTTCGAGGGCGTGCTGGCGCTCCTGCGCGGAGAGGTCGGGCCGATGCTCGATCAGTTCGTCGCGCGCACCAGCCAGCATAGCCACCCACGGCCCGATGAAGGCACCGGGTGGCGGCCCGTCTCCCGCCGCTCGCAGGGAGGCTGCCACGCCGCCGCACTGGCCATGACCGAGCACGACGATGGACTTGACCCTCAGCCCCGCGACGGCGAACTCGATTGCCGCGCTCGTGCCGTGATAGCTGCCGTTCGCCTCGCAGGGCGGCACGAGGGCGGCGACATTGCGCACGACGAACAGTTCGCCGGGGGATGCGTTGAAGATCACGGCCGGGTCGACGCGGCTATCGGCACAGGCGATGACCATGGTCTCCGGCTGCTGCCCCGAGGCGAGCGCCCGGTAGCGCTCGACCTCGCTCGGAAACCGCCGCCGACGGAACAGCTCATAACCTTTGGCAAGGTTGCTCGGCATCGCCATGGAATGGGACTCCCTTGTGTGTTGTGCTGTTCCAGCCGGCGGATTGGTCTCAGCGCTGTGTGATGCGGGCGACGACGTCAGTGATCGCCTGCAGGCCTTCGCCCTGGCCGAGGGCCTCGCTCAGCGCGCCAAGGTCCAAGGTCTCCAGCACGCTGGCGTCCACGCCGTGCTGGGCGAGAAGCTCCAGAATTTGGGCCTGATCGAGCCCCGCGAGGCTCGCCGGATCGATGCCCGCCTGTTCCAGCACCTCCAGGATGCCGGCAGTCGCGGCCGTCTCCTGCAGCGCCCCGCCGAGCAGGCCGCCGACCATCTCTCCAATGCGTCCGAAATCGATCATCTCAACCTCCGTTGTGTTTCTCAGCTGTGACTTGGCTTGCCGTGGCCCGCCGTCGCGATGACGACGACGGCTTGCGCGTGGCCGTTGACCGATCCGTGCCAGGCGGGCGCTGCCGCGACGGGCGGTCTGATGGGCGGTTCGGCCATCCTGCTGCTCTGCGCTTGGGGACTGCGCCTGTCGCTCATGGTGCTCTCCTGGGCTCATGCCGATCGGGGGGGGCTCGCCGGCTCGGTTGCATGACAGAGAGATGGCGGGAGAGGTCGCCAAAGACCAATCGGATATGCACCCATTGCTGATCGGATTTTCCGATCAGACTGGAAGAAAATCAGGCCGCGCCCATATCACCGATCATGCGGCGGCCGGTTGACGATCAGCGCCGAACCCAACGAAGGGGACTGTCGTTTCCATGCCCAATATCCGGCAACTCGAATATCTGGTGGCGATCGCCGATACCTTGCATTTCCGGCGCGCCGCCGAGCGCTGCAACACGACGCAACCGACGCTCAGCGAGCAGTTGAAGGCGCTGGAGGAGAAGCTCGGCGTGCTGCTGGTGGAGCGCAACCGCAACCGGGTGGTGATGTCTCCCGTCGGGCTGCAGGTCGTCGAGGTCGCCCGCCGCGTGCTCGTCGACATGGCCGAGATCCGGGCGCTGGCGGTCAGTGGCGGGCGCGAGCTGTCGGGACTGCTGCGATTGGGCCTACCGCCGACGATCGGCCCTTATCTGCTGCCGCATGTGCTGCCGGCACTCCACAAGGCGCACCCCGATCTCAAGCTCTACATCCGCGAGAGCCCGCCAAGCGCATTGCCGGGCGCCTTGGAAGATGGCGCGCTCGATGTCGTCATCACGATGCTGCCGGTGCAGGGGGCCGAGTTCGAGAGCACGTTCCTGTTTCGTGAGCCGCTGCTGCTGGCGGTCGGCGCGGACCATCCTTTCGCCAATCTCAAGGTCGTCGAGCGCGCGAGCCTGGCCGGCCAGGATGTGCTGGCGCTCGGCAAAGGGCACCAACTGCACGATGCGGTGCAGTCGCTGTGCCTCGAGCTGGGAGCCACGCTGCGTTACGAGTTCGAGGGCACGAGCCTGGATACGCTGCGCGAGATGGTCATGATGGGGCTCGGCATCACCTTCCTGCCGGGGCTCTACGCCCGCCGCGAGATCATCGGCGATCCGAACCTGAGGCTGCTGACCATCCGCGGGCGCGCCGTGCATCGCACCGTCGGAATGGTCTGGCGCAAGACCAGCGCTCAGCAGGCCTCCTACCTCAAGCTCGCCGAGTATTTCAAATCCGCCGTCACCGCTCAACTCGACGATCTCACCGTCGAGACCTGACCACTCGTTCGCCGTCTCAATCCGCTCAGCCAAATCGGAGAACCTTTTCGTGGACCTGATCCTCAGTTATCTCAGCGGCACCTGGCTCGGCATGCCGGCCTGGGCCTGGCTGTCCTTCCTGCTCATCGTGTTGACCATGCTCGCCGTCGACCTCGGCATCTTTCATCGCGAGGCCCATACGCCCAGCATGACCGAAAGTATCGTCATCGCCGGCACCGCCATGACGCTGGGGCTGTCGTTCTCCGCCGTCGTCTGGTGGCTCTATTATTCGGGCGCTGCCAGTTCGCTCGATCCGGTGATTGCGGCTGCCGCGACGCCGACCGAGCGCGCCTGGACGGCCTGGGAGCTGTACCTGACGGGCTGGGTCGTCGAGCAGACGCTGGCCTTTGACAACGTGTTCGTGATCTCGATGATCTTCACGTATTTCGCGGTGCCGCCCAAGTATCAGCATCGCGTGCTGTTCTACGGCATTCTCGGCGTCATCGTGCTGCGCGCCCTCATGATCGGGCTGGGTGCCGCCCTCGTCCACCAGTTCGGCTGGATCCTCTATCTGTTCTCCGCCTTCCTGATCTTCACCGGCATCAAGATGATCATGATGGCCGATCAGAAGATGGACCTGGAGAGCAATCCGCTGCTGATCTGGATGCGCAAGCGCATGCGCATCACGAAGGAACTGCACGGCCAGAATTTCTTCGTCAACTTGCCCGACACCAAGACCGGCAAAGTCGTGCGCTATGCGACGCCGCTGTTCCTGGCGCTGGTCCTCATCGAGTTCGCCGATCTGATCTTCGCCGTCGACTCGGTGCCGGCCATCTTCGCCATCACCCAGGACCCTTTCATCGTCTACACCTCCAACATCTTCGCGATCCTGGGCCTGCGCGCGCTCTACTTCGTGCTCTCGGCCATGGTCGACCGCTTCCACTATCTGAAGTACGCGCTGGCCCTGGTGCTCGTCTTCGTCGGCGCCAAGATCTTCGTGCAGCAGTTCATCGGCAAGATCTCGCCGGAGGTGAGCCTCGGCGTGATCATGGCCCTGCTCCTCGGCGGCATCCTCTACTCGCTCATGAAGACGCGCGCCCCCGAGCCGGCCAAGGCCGCCGACCAGGCCTGATCGGGTCCCTGACCCTGTCATCGGGCGGACGGTCTCATGCCGTCCGCCCGGTCTTTCGCCCGCACAGTCTGAAGGGCGGGCCGGCCGCATCAGTAGAATTCCTAACCATCGGAACAGCCACGGGAGGCAATCTTGGCGCTCGATCAGTATTGGGCAGCGGTTTTGGGCTTTGTCCGCGACAACGAAACCTGGATCGAAGTGGCGCTGTTTGCGTTCGCCTTCGCCGAGTCGATCATCTTCGCATCCGTGTTCGTGCCCTCGACCCTGATCTTCATCGCGATCGGCGCTTTGGAGGGGGCGGCGGACGGCGCGTTGTTCCCGCTCGTCGTGGCGGGAGCCCTGGGAGCACTGGCGGGAGATATCGTCTCCTTCGCCATCGGCTATCGCCTGCGCGGCGATATCGGCAAGCTGTGGGGGCTGCGCGATCATCCGGGGCTTCTCGACAGCGCCCGCGCCTTCGTGGCGCGCTGGGGCATCGCCGCGGTCGTCATCTCGAAACTCGCCGGCCCCTTGCGGCCGGTCGTGCCGATGCTGGCGGGTGCGGCTCCGATGCCCTGGCCGCTGTTTCTTGCCGCGAGCGCGGTCTCGTCCGTGATCTGGTCGGTTCTCGTCCTGGTCCCGGCCTACTATGGGTTCAGCGCGGTCACGCACTGACATCGTCACGCCGATGTTTCGGCACATTGCCTCGTCGGTCGGCGGGACGGTATCGCCATTGTTTGCGCCTTCCGACACTCTTCTGGCGGTGCTTCGGGTGCCCACGCCGCACCCGCACAGCCGAGCCGAGACCGGCCGGAAGGAGCGGCCTGCCGAGTGTGATGCGTCAGGAGTTCATTCGGGCGGTATGCCACTTCCCGAGCCGCAGCGTCTGCGCGACGCTACACAAAATGCTTCGACAGCTTCAGTCCTTGCGCCTGATAGTTCGAGCCGAGGTCGCGGCCGTAGAGCAGGCGCGGCACGTCCGTCAGGCGCTCATAGACCAACCGGCCGATGGTCTGCCCATCCTCCAGGATGAACGGCACGGTATGGCTGCGGACCTCGAGCACGACGCGTGAGCCGGCTCCGCCCGCCGGTCCGTGGCCGAAACCGGGGTCCATGAAGCCGGCGTAGTGGACGCGGAACTCGCCCACCAGTGGATTGAACGGCATCATCTCGGCCGCGTGCGTCGGCGGCACGTGCACAGCCTCCTTAGACGCCAGAATATAGAACTGGTCGGGGTCCAGGATCAGCCGCTTCTCTGCGCGCACGTGGATCGGCTCCCAGAAGTCGGCAATGGCGCACGAGCCGGGCTTATCCACATCGACGAGGCCGGCATGGCGCTTGGCCCGATAGCCGACGAGGCCCGTCGCATCGCCGGCCAGATCGACCGACAGTGCAATCCCGCCGGCAATGTCGGCCACGCCCGCATGTCCGCCGTCGACGAGCCGCTCGGTCGTCTGCAGGTGGGCCAGTTCGGAATCCGTGTAGGTGTGCGCGCCCAGCCGGAAGCGGATCTGCGACAGCCGGGAGCCCTTGCGCACGACCACCGGGAACGTCTGCGGACAGATTTCGGCGTACAGCGGGCCGTGATAGCCGTCGGGGATCTGGTCGAAGGCACCGACCCGATCGGCAATGACGCGGGTGAACACATCGAGACGGCCGGTCGAACTCTTGGGATTGGCCGAAGCCGACAGCCCGGCAGGTAGTGCCAGCGCCTCGATCAGCGGCACGACGTAGACGCAGCCGGTTTCCAGCACAGCGCTGGCCGAGAGGTCGATCTCGTGCAGGCTGACGGAGGCGAGCCGCTCGGCGACGGTGGCGTTGGGGCCAGGCAGGAAGCTCGCCCGCAC
>JBGSQO010000293.1:0-5137 GCA_041738055.1 Filomicrobium sp. | reverse complement strand
CGCGGCCTTCCAGCGCTTCGAGACGCGAGACGAGGCGGTCGGCGCTGACTGTGCGCCAGAACGCCGTGCGCACGTCCTCGATTATGCGGTGGGCGGCCTTGCGGCGCATTTCCTCGGCAATCAGCGTCTTGTCGGCCGCCTGACGGGCGCGCACCAGCGACAGCCCGAAGTCCAGGACGTGCCAGGAAAAACCGATGTCGGAGGTCTCGTAGGCCTTCTCCCGCGACGTCGACGCGCCGAAGTTCTGCGTCTGCGTCAGGACGTTGTAGCTGCTGGAGGCCTCGTCGTTGTCGCGCTCGGCATAACCGGAGTTGGCCACGACATTCGGCAGCATGTTGTAATGGGCGAGGTCCAGTTCCTCGAGCCGCAGGGCGTGCTGGTAGACCTCGACTTGATGATCCAAATTGTATTTGAGCGCGCGCGCCATCGCCTCGTAGAGATCGACGGTGCCGGAGATCGGCTCCTGCGCCTCGTCGACGCGTCCTAGACGGTCGGCTGCGATGCTGGCGACCTCGCCCTCGTCGATCGCAGTCGGCAATACGGCGCAACCGCCGAGCAAAATTGTTGCGAGCACAGCCGAGACGGCTGCGCGCGTCATGGTCATCGCCATGGAGTCCCCCCAAAGGATTCGGCTATAGGCCGGGGCGCCAACGCGAGACCAGGGTGCGCGCATAGATTGCATTCATAGACGACGCACGCGTTGAGATTGCGTACGCTGATCCGGTCGCTCTGTCCATGGACCGGCGGGGACAATAGGACGCCTGCGCACGCTTCCCGCTTTGGTTGTGTCTTCGTCGCAACGCACGCGTGACACGAGTCGATCCCGTTGCGCCGCCCGGTCCGGGACAAGCCGCGAAACATGATTAACTACAGCGCACCGATCTCATTGGGTTCATCTGAGTAACAGCGTAGTTTACGTGCGCGGGGGCATGCATTCTTCGAGGCGTGTCAATGCAGGTCATTGTCGCTCCAAAGCGGGACGACAATTAATATTTCGTGTTTGCGTAGATCGACTGTGGTCGATTTGAAAAAGAGGGCAAGTAGAATGACGAGATCGATGACTGCTGCCGCGATGGTAGCACTGTCTGCTGTAACGTACTCGACGGAGGCTGCAGCCTGCGGTCACGGCGAATGCTACGAGAAGGTCCGCACGCCGGACGTGTACCGCACCGTCGAGCGCCAGGTCGTGGTGCAGCCGGCGCATCGCCAGGTCGTGCGCACGCCGGCCGTCTATGGGTATCAGGCCGAACGCGTCGAGGTCCGCCCGGCACGCGTGCATCATGTGTCGATCCCGGCTGCTTATCGCACCGTGCACGAGCAAGTGGTCGTCCGCCCCGCCAGCGTCGCCTACTCCACGTCGGCTCCGGTCTACCGCACCGTTTATGATCGCGTCGTCGTGGCGCCCGCCACCACCCGCTGGGAGCATCGCCGCGGTTTCCTCGGCCGGGGCGAGCGCATGTGCAAGGTGCATGTGCCAGCCACCACCCGCCTCGTCGCGCGCCAGGTCATGATCCATCCGGGTCGTCGCGTCAGCCACGTCGTTCCTGCCGAGTATGCTACGGTCTCCAAGACGGTGATGGTGCGCCCGGCCTTGACGCAGAAGATCGTGACGCCCGCCGTCCACCGCACCCTGATGCATCGCGTCGTCGTGCGTCCCGCCTCGCGCCACGTCGTCGCCAGCCCGGCCGTCGTCGCCACCCGCCGCGACCACGTTCTCGTGCGTCATGGCAGCGAGTCCTGGCAGCGGACTCGCTATTGAGGTCCGTCGCGGTCGAGGCAAGGTCGGAACGACGATGGGGAGGCGATGAGCCTCCCCATTCGCATGCGTGCGAGCGGCCCGACCATCAGCTGGTGTGTCTCATTCGCGCCGCCCTGCGACACGGAGCGCTGTCGGCGTGGCCATTGCTTCTAAATTCACCCACACGCTGCCATATTCTCAGCCCAATCAGACGGGGGCGCTGCGGCAGCGGCGGAGAGTTTGGGGGCGTCGCGCAATGCGCAATTCGATCGCAATCATGAATACCAAGGGCGGCGTCGGCAAGTCGACGATCGTGCTCGCCCTTGCCGAGACACTGGCCGCCGAGCACGGCAAGAACGTACTGGTCATCGACAGCGACGCACAGGCCACCGTGTCGAGCATGCTGATGACGGTCAACGATCTGTTCCGGCTGCAGAACGAGGGATTGACGCTGGTCGACTTCCTGGTCGCCACGATCCTGCGGGAGACGCCGGCCGAATGGTCGGATTTCGTCGTCCGCAACGTCTCCGATGTCGATGATGCCAGGTCCGTCTACCTCGTGCCGAGCGATATGCAGCTCACCTTGTTCGAGCGCGAGGTCTCCAAGGTCGCGCTCCACTCCAAGTTGCGCAAGACCATCTCCACGACCCTGGACAAGGTCCGCAGCGTGTTCGACGTGGTGCTGATCGATTGCCCGCCGGGCTTGTCCGTGCTGACCGAGAGCTGGCTGCGCGAGGCCGATTTCCACATCTCGCCGACCAAGGCCGACTATGTGTCGGTGTGCGGTCTCGAAGTCTTCCGCCGCTTCAAGGGCTTGAACCCGGAGATGGGCTTTGCCGAGAACCTCGGCGTGCTGGTCAACATGCGCGATGTCACCTCGCCGACCGACGAAGAATACATCAAGTGGCTGCGCGCCAACCCCGACAACCGCACGTTCGAGGCGATGATCCCGCGCGTCAACGCCCTGCAGGACGCCGCCCGCTTCCACCCGCAGTTCCGCTCCTACGGGGCGAAGTATCCCGGCCAGGTCGGCCTGACCATGCGGGCCTTGGCAAGCGAAGTGCTGCAGCGCATCGGCGAGGCCGGCCGTCGCCCGGCGCCCGCCCGCGAACCCGAGGTGGTCGCCATGGCCATCGAGCACAAGCCGGCTTGATCGATCAGTGCTCAGTGACGTGCGGTGGCTCTGCGACTTTTTTTGTTTGCGCCTTCCGACACTCGTTCCGAGCGCCGGCCGGAAGGCGCGTCTCCGGCCCCCGCGCGGGGGATCACCCCGTTTACCCGCGTCTGGGCGACGGCCGAGCCATGAACTCAAGGTGATGGTTCCAGGGGTTATACCGTCCCGCCGATGTTTTGACTCTTTGTCTGTTCGGTCGGCGGGACGGTATTGTCTTTGTTTGCGCCTTCCGACACTCGTTCCGAGAGCCGGCCGGAAGGCGCGGCCTACGGTGAGGTGGGTCAAAACTTCTGCGGGTTGGTATTAGCCCCTTGTGGGGGTCGAGGGAGCAAGGCCCCCCGTCTTCCCTGACCCTTGTCTCGACGGCTGTCACGGCACCAGCCGCATACGCGCCTGGAAAATCCGGAAGATGTGAGTGGGTGGGAAACGTTTGGAGCGGATGACGCGATTCGAACGCGCGACCCCGACCTTGGCAAGGTCGTGCTCTACCCCTGAGCTACATCCGCAGTCCATGTCGGCGCTGGTGGGTCCCAGCGAGGAGCCGTCTTATGGCGCAAAGTCTCGCCGATTGCAAGTAGGCAGTGACGGTGAAAAAACACACCAAATACGTCGGCTGCCGGCTGGTTGCGCCACGGGTAGAGTGATAGCCCGAACGGGTTAATACCGTCCGGACTAACCCCAGGCTCATCTGACTATCCGTGTGGCCGGACGGTATTTTCTTTGTCTGCGCCTTCCGACGCTCGTTCCGAGAGCCGGCCGGAAGGCGCGGTCTGCCGAGAGCGATGCGTGAGGAGTTCGTTCGGTCGGTATAACAGGGCGTGCCGAAATCGGGCTGGCGGGCGAATGGAGCGCAGTCAAATGGACGTTAAGGCAGCGCGGGCCGATCTGTTCGCACGGCTCGCGGACCTCGGCATTGCGACCACGACGCTGGAGCATCCGCCGGTGTTCACGGTTGCCGAAAGCGAGGCAATCGACCGGCAGCTCCCCGGGGGCCATACCAAGAACCTGTTCCTGAAAGATGCCAAGGGTCGGCTGTTTCTGGTCGTGGCCTGGACCGGCACGAGCGTCGATCTCAAGGGGTTGCCGGCGCGCATCGGCTCGGCCCGCCTCAGCTTCGGCAAGCCTGATCTAATGATTCAGGTCCTCGGCGTGACGCCCGGCTCGGTCACGGCGTTCGCGGCCATGAACGACACGGCCCGAGACGTCAGCATCATCGTCGACAAGGCCTTGATGAGCTTCGAAATCATCAACTGCCATCCGCTGGAGAACTCGGCGACGACATCGATCGGCCGCGACGATCTCATGGTGTTCCTGAGGGCGACGGGGCACGAACCGGCAATTCTCGACTTGGCCTGACCTGCGACGGACTGGACACGGAGGACGCTCTTGCAACGCAGGCCCGCTCGGCCAAAATCAGGGGAAGTCTCGCTGGCCCTGGCCGCAGCGCTCTGGAGGGTGGCTGGCGGCACGTTCCAATCTGGTTGGGCTCCGGCGCCGAGACGTGGTATCGCAAGGAAAACCGGAGCGCGGACCAGCTAGCCCATCGGGCACGATCATTTTGCCCCGCGCCCCGACAACGAGAGAGAACACTGATGCTGTTTGGTTCGCGCAAGACCCCGGGCGGGGAGAAGCCCACCGATGCCACGGGCATGATTAAGGATGCCACGACCGCGACCTTCAAGGCCGACGTCATCGACGCCTCCCGCGACAGCCTTGTCGTCGTCGACTTCTGGGCGCCGTGGTGCGGCCCCTGCCGACAGCTGACGCCGGTCATCGAAAAGGTGGTCAAGAGCTTCGGCGGCAAGGTCAAGCTCGTGAAGATCAACACCGACGAGAACCAGGCGCTGGCTGCCCAGTTGCAGATCCAGTCGCTGCCGACGGTCTACGCCTTCCGTGACGGGCGCCCGCTCGACGGTTTCATGGGCGCCCAACCCGAGAGCGTCATCCGGAAGTTCATCGAGACGCTGCTGGGTGCCGATGCGGCCGACGATCTGGCCCAAGTGCTTGCGACGGCCGAGGAAGCCCTGGCCGCCGGCGACCTGCAGGGGGCTGCCGAGATTTATGCCTCCGTGCTGCGCGAGGACCAGCAGAACCCCGCCGCGCTTGCCGGATTGGCCCAGTGCTATCTGAAGAGCGGCGACACCACGCGCGCCGAGCAGACCATCGGCCTCGTACCGCCGGACGGCAAGTCGCTGGCGGCCGTGCAGGCGGTCGTTGCCGCGCTC
>JBGSQO010000282.1:0-2768 GCA_041738055.1 Filomicrobium sp. | reverse complement strand
GCTCGCGCTGGGGCTCGTGCGCCGCCAGCGGCAACCTGTCGTTCTCCTGGCGGCTGATCCTGGCGCCGGCGTTCGTACTCGACTACGTCGCCGCCCACGAGGTCGCCCACCTGCGCGAGATGAACCACGGGCCTCGCTTCTGGAAGCTCGTGCGCGACACGATGCCGGCCATGGACGCCGCCAAGTCCTGGCTGACGGCCTCCGGTATGGACTTGCATCGGTTCGGGTAGGTGATGGGAGTGTCGGGGACTTGCGGCCCCCGCTCGATCAGAGGTCGGTTCAATCCTTACCCTTTGCATCCGACTTTCAGCCGACCGATAGCAAAGCTGGCCGTTGCAGGAAAAATGCACTATTGTGTCCCCGGAGGCGCTGTTCGCGCTGGTCATACTCACGCGAAAGAGACGCAGCATGGCGAATAGAGAACAAAAAGGAAACAAGGAGAAGCGCAAGCCCAAGGTCGAGAAGCCGAAGGCACCCGCCCAGCTCTCGACATTCCGGCAACCCGCATCGGCTGCTGACAAATCAAAGACCGGCGGCAAGAAGGGCTGAGACTTATACCGTCCGGATAAGTCACTGACTCATCTGACTATCCGGGTGGCCGGACGGTATTCCTCTCTCTTTGCGCCTTCCGACACTCGTTCCTCCGATCCCGGCTCGGGGGCCGGGAGGCCGGAAGGCGCGGCCTGCCGAAAGCGATGCGTCAGGATTTCGTTCGGTTGACATCAGACCAAACAGGTCTCCCATGACAAATTCCCAGGAAAAGCACGTCACTCGCCTCGCTCTCAGCAAGGGCTACCGGCTGGAAAAGGTCGGCAAGGGTCCGCATCATGGCCGTTTCGCTCTGGTGAGTGAACAGGGCTCGCGCGTGCCCTCCGCAACCCCTGGCGCGGGTTTCACTTTCTCGCTTCAGGAGGCGGAGGACTGGCTCACGAAGGCCGGTTCATGACTTCGCCCGGTGTCTCTGCGACATGACCAACACTGAACATACGCTCATTTTTGGGCTCGGCCCCAAGAGTGACGGCACGCCGAACTCCGACGTCGATCTGGCGATTGCGCTCGCTGCGATCGAGGATGCTGCCTTGAAGACGTGTGGCGGGTTCACCATCCATCGCGGCAAAGGTGGCTGGATCGATCCCGCGGGCAAACTCTTCAAGGAAGACGTGGCGATTCTCATCGTCTCGGGGAGTTACGAGGATATCGAGGCGATCGCTGCCATCGGCAAACGCCTGCTGGGTCATGCCGCGATTTACGTCAAAAGGCCCGATGGCACGACCGCGCTCCTCTAGGGCGAACTTGCACGCCGGCAGCCACCTTGCCGGAACCGTTCGGGTCCGCCGCCTCTGCCGCCCCCTTCCCGCGCCGGCGCCGGGGGCCTACAAGGGGCCGAGCCGATAGCGCAGGAGCCCATGATGCACCTTTCGACCGCCCGCACGATCCTCGATGCCGCCCAGGCGCATGCCCGCGCCCATGATTTCAAGCCGCTGGCGATTGCCGTGCTCGATCCGCGCGGCGCCGTGCGCGCCTTCATCGCCGAGGACGGGGCGAGCCTGCATCGTGGCGACGTAGCCATCGGCAAGGCCTATGGCGCCATCGCGCTCGGTATTCCGTCCCGGTCGATCGGTAAGCGCGCGGAGCAACAGGCCTATTTCGTCGCCGCGATGAGCCACATCACCGGCGGCAAGATGGTGCCCGTAGGCGGTGGCGTGCTGATCCGTGACGCTGCGGGCGCGTTGATCGGCGCCATCGGCATCTCGGGCGATACCTCCGACAACGACGAGGCGGCCTGCTGCGCGGGGATCGCGGCGGCTGGGCTGGTCGCGGAGACGGGGGTGTGAGTGAAGGCGGGAGATCTTCGCAGCCAACACTCAGTAAACTGGTGTTGGATGCGCCCCCGGACCCCGCGCAGGCTTAGCCTGGATTGTCCAAGTGATGGTTCCAAGGGCTAAGCCCTTGGTGGGGGTCGAGGGGGCAACGCCCCCCGTCTTCACTTCGTGCCGTCAAACTTTTGGCTCGCTCAGGAGCACGCCCGTAGTGCCCGAACTCCCCGAGGTCGAGACGGTCCGTGCAGGCCTCACTCCGGCATTCGTCGGCGCGCGGCTGGACCGGCTCGATGCGCGCCGGCCGGACCTTCGTTTTCCGCTCCCCGAACGCTTCGCCGAGCGCCTCGAGGGGCGCCGCTGTCTGAGGCTCGCCCGCCGCGCCAAGTACCTGCTGGCCGAGTTCGAGGACGCTGGCACGCTGATCATGCATCTGGGCATGTCCGGCCGGTTCACTGTGGCGGGCGCCGGCAAGCTGGGGGAATTCGTCCACGAAACGGGCGGCGCCCCCGCCCATGACCACGTCGTGTTCCATTTCGAGGGCGGCGCGCGCGTGACCTACAACGATCCGCGCCGTTTCGGGTTCATGCTGCTCGTTCCGACTGCGGACCTCGACAGCCACCCGCTGATGCGGGAGCTGGGACCCGAGCCGCTGGGCAATACCTTCAACGCCGCGCACCTGGCCGCGCGGGCGCTGGGGAGGACGGCGGACCTCAAGGCTTTCCTGCTCGATCAACGGACAGTCGCCGGCCTCGGCAATATCTACGTCTGCGAGGCGTTGCACCGTGCGCATCTTTCGCCTGACCGGGCTGCAGCAAGCCTGAAGGACAGGGAAGCCGCCCTGCTCGTCGCGACCATCCGGGACGTTCTCGGCGAGGCGATCGAAGCCGGGGGCTCGACTTTGCGCGACTTTTCCCACGAGGATGGCTCGCTCGGCTATTTCCAGCACGC
>JBGSQO010000275.1:0-1804 GCA_041738055.1 Filomicrobium sp. | reverse complement strand
GATCTGGTCGCCGCCGTGCTGCGCCAGATCGAGCCGGGCGTGGTCATCCGGCCAGTCAGGGCCGTGCGCGGAAAATGGCAGCGCGCCGAGCCGGTCGCGGCCCTCTACGCGGAAGGACGGATCGCCCACGCCGGACGCTTTGCCGAATTGGAGGACGAAATGTGCGGGATGACAGCGGACGGACGCGTCGGCGGAAAAAGCCCGGATCGGCTCGATGCGCTGGTCTGGGCAGTGACGGACCTGATGCGGGAAGCGCCGCCCGAGCCGCAGATCAGGCGGTTATGAGCGGGGAAGTGAAGACGGGGCTTTTTTGATTGCGCCTTCCGACACTCGTTCCGAGAGCCGGCCGGAAGGCGCGCAGCACTCCCCGGACCCCGCGCAGGCATAGCCTGTTTTCTTCCAAGTGATGGTTCCAAGGGCTCAGCCCTTGGTGGGGGTCGAGGGGGCAAGGCCCCTTCGTCTTCACTTCACTTAGCCCCCCGCACTCGCTCACAATTCAAGGAAACCGACCGATGCCGAGTATCCTCGACCGGCTCGCAGCACTGAGCGTGCGCGCGGGCCGAACAGCCGCACTTGCCTTCAAGGCCTCGCGGACCGGCCCGCTGATCGCCTTCGAGCGGCTGGGCGAGCCGGTCTGGAGCCCGCGTGATACGGCGAGTTTTGCCCGCGAGGGGTTCGCGCAGAACGCGATCGTCTATCGCTCGGTGCGGATGATCTCGGAGGCGGCGGCGTCCATTCCGCTGATGCTGTTCGAGGCCGACCGCGAGCACGACCGGCACCCCTTCCTGGAGCTGCTGGCGCAGCCCAGCCCGGACCAGACGGGTACGGATCTGCTGGAGGCGTTCTATGGCCACCTGCTGGTGGCGGGGAATGCCTACATCGAGGCGGTCGGCGTCGAGGGCGCCTTGCGCGAACTGCATGTGCTGAGGCCCGACCGCATGAAGGTGATCCCCGGTCTCGACGGCTGGCCGGAGGGGTACGAATATTCGCTCAGTGGCCGCTCGGTGCGGTTCACCGGCGAGGTGGCGCCAGGGGTGCGGCCGGTCCTGCACATGCGGCTGTTCAATCCGGTCGACGACCATTACGGCATGAGCCCGATCGAGGCGGCCGCCGTCGCCATCGACATCCACAACCAGGCCGCACACTGGAACAAGGCGCTGCTGGACAATGCGGCGCGGCCGTCGGGGGCGCTCGTCTATGCGGCGCGCGACGGCCACCTGACGGGCGAGCAGTACGAGCGGCTGAAGGCGGAATTGGAGGCGGGGTTTGCTGGCGCCAAGAACGCCGGGCGGCCCTTGCTGCTGGAAGGCGGGCTCGATTGGAAGCCGCTGTCCTTGAGCCCCAAGGAGATGGATTTCATCGAGGCCAAGAACGCGGCCGCCCGCGAGATCGCCTTAGCGATCGGTGTGCCGCCGATGCTGCTCGGCATACCCGGCGACAACACGTATTCGAACTATCAGGAGGCGAGCCGCTCGCTGTGGCGGCAGACGGTTTTGCCGCTGGTCCATCGGACGGCCAAGGCGCTGTCGCGCTGGCTGTCGCCGGCCTATGGCGCCCCCCTCGAATTGCGCCCGGATATCGATGCGATCGAGGCGTTGTCGGGCGAGCGCGAGGCGCTGTGGATGCGGCTCGAGAAGGCGAGCTTCCTGACGCGTGACGAGAAGCGGCTGGCGGCGGGTTACGATCAGCTGGGCGGAGAGGACGAGACCAAGGGGCTGCCGGAGTTCAACGTCTATCAGCCGCGCGTTCCGGCCGGCAACGAGGACGGCGGGCAATGGACGGATGGCGGCGGCGGGGGTGGCGG
>JBGSQO010000354.1:0-2583 GCA_041738055.1 Filomicrobium sp. | reverse complement strand
CTGCCCCTGCCGCGACGCCACCGGGTGCCGCCCGGGAACTCGTGGAGGCGGACGTCTCGACGCGCTCGGTCGCCATCACCTCGAACTTCTCCGGAACCGAGATCGTCGTGTTCGGCGCCGTCGATGGCTCGCGCCAGAATTCGCCGGAAGCCGGGCTCTATGACGTCGTCGTGATCCTGGAAGGCACGCACACCCCGATCATCTCCCGCAAAAAGGCTCACGTTGCAGGGATATGGCTCAACACTCAGTCGGTCCGCTTCGCCAGCCTGCCGAGCTACTACACGATCTCGGCCACGCGCCCGCTGGAGGAGATCGCAGACCCGACCGTGCTCAACCAGCACGGCATCGGCTTCGATCACGTGCGCATGACGCCGGCCGGAGGGGCCGCCAGCCACGGACTGACCCCGGACGAACTCAAGAGCCACCGCGAAGCCATCATCCGCCTGAAGCAGCAGGATGGTCTCTATATCCGCAAGGACTACGGAACCGTCTTCATCGGCCGCTCGCTGTTCCGCACGCAGATCGCGCTCCCCGCCAACGTGCCCGTCGGCCCCCTGGTCGCACGCGTCTTCCTGTTCCGGGAAGGGCGCATGCTGTCGAGTTTCGACACCAAGGTAAACCTGCAGCGCGAGGGCATCGAGGCCTTCCTGCACGCCTTCGCCTTCGAATACTCACTGTGGTACGGCATCTTCTGCGTGTTCATCGCCGTCGTCGCCGGTCTCGCCGCTTCCGCCGTGTTCAAGAAGGGCGCGCACTAGTTAGTTTGCGCTTTCCGACACTCGTTCCGAGCGCCGGCCAGAAAGCGCCAAACAAGAGTTCAATCCGGCTGCAGCAGCCGCGAGGCGACCGGATAGAGCCCTTCCTGGCCGAGCAACCAGACCATCATCCCGCCGTTGCCGAAGAGCGGTTCGAATGCGGGATCGAGCACGTTGAGCCCGCCCGTGTAGCTACCGAACGCCGGCATCACGAGGCGCAAACCATTGCCAACGAAGCAGGGTCGCCGCAGGCCATAGCCATGACGGCTGATGCGGGCGGCCGGGTGCAGGTGGCCGGCGATCTCATGACTGACCGGCGCCGCCGACGGCTCGTGCACCAGCCGCAGGCCCTCGACCACCACGTCCCCCGTCACATGCCCGCCCAGCCGGGCCGAAATTTCGGGATCGTGGTTGCCCGTCACCCAGATCCACTCGCACGCCTCCTGCATGATGGCGAGCGTCTCCAGATCCTGGGCCGCGATGCGCTCGGCCGCGCCCCGGTCGTGCAGGCTGTCGCCCAGCGCGATCACCGTCTCGGCCTCGTAGCGGTCGATCGCCTCGGCCAGCCGGTTCAATGTCTCGCGGGTGTCGTAGGGCGGCAGCATCTGGCCGCGCCGGGCGAACGACGAGCCCTTTTCCAGATGCAGGTCGGCGACGATCAGCGCGCGCTCGGCCGGCCAGTACAGCGCGCCCGACATATCGGCCAGCAGCGCCTTGCCGCAGATCGAGATCGGCTGCGCCCTGAAATCGTCCACGCCGAGCCGCTCCGGCTTCAGCTCGAGCATGCTTCACCCCCACCCATGAAACGAATCCAAGCGCAAACTTTAGCGGCCATGGCCACGGTCGTCCTCAACCTTCGCGCGAATCCCCAGGCCAACCAAGTGAAGGCGGGGGCTGCGCGAGTTTTATGCTTGCGCCTTCCGACACTCGTTCCGAGAGCCGGCCGGAAGGCGCGTCCGCGGCCCCCGCGCGGGGGATCACCCTGTTTGCCTCTTCCGGGCAACCCGTGTGCCAGGATCTCCCGGTGATGGTTCCGAGGGCTAAGACCTTGGGTAGGGGGTCGAGGGGGCCGCCCAACACGGGCTTGCCCAGTGTTGGCCAACAAACGAGCCCCTTCGCACTTCACTTGCCCGGCCCCATCGCCTCCGCGATCAGTTCCTCGGCGGCTTCGCGCAGCAGATCGTCGCCGATCAGGTGCCCGACCGGCTCGCGGCCCATCTCGAGCAGGATCGGCACCGACAGCGGCGAGACCCGGTCGAGCGCCCGGTAGCAGATCGCCCCCCGGATGCGGGCCAGGAAATCACCGAGCCGCCCGATATCGAGGAGACCCGAGGCCGCATCGGCACGCGCCGCCTCGATCAGGATGTGGCCCGGCTCATGACGCATCAAGACGTCGTAGACGAGATCGGTCGACATCGTCACCTGTCGGCCGGACTTCTCCTTGCCCGGATGGCGCCGCTCGATCAGCCCGGCGATCACCGCGCAATGGCGGAAGGTGCGCTTCATCAGGCTCGATTCGGCAAGCCACGCTTCCAGGTCGTCGCCCAGCATGTCCTGTTCGAGCAGGGCATCGAGATCAAAGATGCCGGCGGCGATCATGGCGCCCATGTCGCGGGCCGCCCAAACCGACAGGCCATAGTCGCTGGCGACGAAGCCCAGCGGCTGCGCGCCGGCCCGTATGAGGCGCCGGGTGAGCAGCATGCCGAGCGTCTGGTGGGCGAGCCGGCCTTCGAAGGGATAGGCGACGAGGAAATGCCGGCCGCGATGGGGAAACGTCTCGACCAGCACCTCGCGCTCAGAGGGAATGGCCGAGCGCTCCGCCTGCAGC
>JBGSQO010000190.1:0-4966 GCA_041738055.1 Filomicrobium sp. | reverse complement strand
GAGCGCGGGCTGCTCGGCGGCATGCTGGAGGTCCCGTCATCCGACTGGGGCGAGGCCTTCAGCGATGCCGACGTGGCGCTGCGGTCAGCACCCGTGCGGGCCGACTGGCTGCCGGTATCGGGCATCGTTGCCCACACCTTCACGCATTTCCGGCTGGAAGTCTCGGTGCTGCGGGCCATCGTACCGGCCGATGCGACGTTGAATGTCTGGGCCGCCGCCGAGCGCTGCCGCTGGGTCCGCCGCCGCGATCTACACGCCCAGGCGCTGCCGAGCGTGATGAAAAAGATCATCGCGCACGGCCTGCCACAGAGCTGATCGAAGAAACCTAACGCGCGCGGCGGCCGGCGCTCGGAACGAGTGTCGCCGCGCGCAATCAAACAATCCTATCGCACGCTCTGCTGCTTGGCCTTGGCCATGGCTTCGGCCAGCATGCCGTTGGGATCGCCCGCATTGGCGGCCGGCTTCACGATCGGCTCGTTCTCGCGCACGACGCGGAAGCCCATGCCGTTGCTGGCATGCTCGGGCTCGACGGCGACGCGGATGGCGAAGTTGAGCTGCTCGGGCGGGCTGAACCAGCCGCCACCCTTGGCGACCTTGCGCGAGCAGTCGGCTTTCGGCGGCGGCGGCTGATCCCCGACCGGCGGGATCTGATAGCTGGACGACCAGCAGTCGGCAGTCAGCTCCCACACGTTGCCGTGCACGTCGTACATGCCGATGCCGTTGGGCTTGTAGCTGCCGACGGGGGCGGTGCGTGACAGGTTCTCGGCGCGCTTGGTGGTGAAATTGGCCGCCTCGTTGTCGATCATGCCGCCGCTCGCGAAGGCCGTCGTCATGCCGGCGCGGGCCGCGAACTCCCATTCTGCCTCCGTCGGCAGGCGGTAGCGGAAGTTGGTCTTCTTCGCCAGCCAGTCGACGTAGTGATTGGCGTCCATCCAGGTCACGCAGACGGCGGGGCTCTTCTCCTCCTGAGCAAATCCAGGATCGTCGATGTTGCCGTAGGTGCGCTTGGTGCCGGCGACGCGGCAGGGCGCCTTGGTCTTGTAGCCGGTCTCCTTGGCGAAGGCGTTGAACTCGGTGACGGTGATCTCGTACTGACCGATTCCGAACGCCTTGGTGAACGTCTGCTGCACCGGCGGGCCGGTCTGGGCCGAGCCGGACACGACCGACAGCGGACTGCCGAGCAGGGCCACGCCCGGCTCTACGGGAACGATCTTCGGGCACACGTCGCAGTCGGCCTTGCCCTCGATCTTCTTGTCCTTGCCGTCGTCCTTCCCGTCGCCCTCGCCACCTGCGGCTGGCGCCGCCGCCTCGCCCATCCCGCTGCCCTTCTTGGGCTTCTGAGGCGCTGCCGCAGCCCCCTTCTTGTTGGCGATGTCCATGCCGGCGCTCTGCTTGGCCTTGCCTTCTTTCTCGGCGAATTCCCAGTCCTTGTATTCGAACTCCGACTGGTCATCGATGAGGAAGAACAGGCCGATGATGGCCGCGAACATGCCGAACAGGCCGTAGCGGATGGGGGCCTGGTACTTGTCCGGCACGCCGCCGTCGATGATCCAGGCGAGCAACCCGGCGGTGCCGAGCGTCGCCGCGACGGCGATGAAGATGAAGGTATCGAATGTGAGCATCGCCGGCTCCTCGCACTGAGGCTGGGTTCGAGACTGTGGGTGCGGTCGGGCGCAGCCTTCCCCGTTGTACCCGTCTCCCCTCACCATCGACTTAAGACGGCGTTAAGCGGGCGTGATGGCATGTTCTGCAACGAGACAGGCACGTGACGGCACAGCAATTGCCGCGCCACGCGGAGACCGTGCCGCATCGCAGCATGCGCGGTTTCGTCCCATCGGCAGCCGACGTTGGTAGAGGCCCCGGTTTCTTGACACCCCGAGACCCCCTCTCTATGGTCCGCGCCGATGATCAAGGGTTGGAGACCATGCGTCGCCAGCCTCCTGCCACTGAAAGCCCTCCACTGCAGCGATCCGGGATCGAGATGTCGAACGCAGACAAGGGCGACACTCCTGACCGTGGCGAGTTGAGCCCCGAGGAACGGGCGGCGTTCAAGGAACGCGCTTCCGATCTCGGGCGCCGGCTCGATGCGGCGCGCAGTTCCGACGCGTCAGGCGTAGGCCCCAAGCGGGGGACAGCCGGGCAGTCGGACAGCGAGGGGATGGGGCGGGCACTGCGGATGTCGACCGAGCTGATCGGCGGCGTCGTGGTTGGCGCCGGCATCGGCTGGCTGCTCGACCAGGAGTACGTGCTGGGGACTTGGCCGGCGATGTTCATCCTGTTCTTTCTGCTCGGCTCTGCGGCCGGCATGCTGAACGTGGTGCGCGCCGGCATGAAGATGAAAACCGGACCGTCGGACCCGTCCAAGGGGCCAGCCGTCCGCGATGATGACGACGCGACCTAGGGGGACGGACTGTGGCAGCTGGACACGGCCCAATCGAGCAATTCGAGATCAAGAAGCTGATCCCTATGGAGATCGGCGGCATCGACGTCTCGCTCACCAATTCCGGCGCTTACATGATCCTGGGCGTCGGCCTCGTGTTTGGCTTCCTTTACCTGTCCTCGGGTGGGCGCTCGCTGGTGCCGACGCGCCTGCAGTCGATGGCCGAGCTGCTGTATGAGTTCGTCGCCTCGACGGTGCGCGAGAACATCGGCCACAAGGGCATGCAGTTCTTCCCGCTGGTGTTTTCGCTGTTCGTGTTCGTGCTGATCCTCAACCTGCTCGGCATGATCCCGATCCCCGGCGTGACGTTCACAGTGACGAGCCACCTGATCGTGACCGCCGCCCTGGCGCTGTTGGTCATCTCGATCGTCATCCTTTACGGCATCTACAAGCACGGTATCGGCTGGTTCGGTCTGTTCGTGCCGTCGGGCGTGCCGGGCTGGCTGCTGCCGGTGCTGGTGCCCATCGAGATCATCTCGTTCATCTCGCGCCCCATCAGCCTGTCGGTCCGTCTTTTCGCCAACATGCTGGCCGGCCACATCGCGCTCAAGATCTTCGCCGGCTTCGTCGGCATCCTTCTTAGCGCCGGCGCTTGGGGTCTCCTCGCCCCGCTGCCGCTCGCGCTGACGGTCGCGCTGACCGCGCTCGAGATGCTGGTTGCGGTGCTGCAGGCCTACGTGTTCGCCGTTCTCACCAGCATCTACCTCAACGACGCGGTCGAGGGTGGCCACCACTGAGGCCCTCGCGATCATTCGTTCAAACCCTTCGTCACCGCCCAGTCGGTGCGAACCAACTCACGCCAAAGGGAGCATCACTATGGATCCAGTCGCAGCAAAGTACATCGGCGCCGGCATCGCTTGCCTCGGCATGGCAGGCGCAGGCATCGGCCTCGGCAACCTGTTCGGCCAGTTCCTCTCGGGCGCCCTGCGCAACCCGTCGGCTGCCGACGGCCAGCGCGGCACCCTGCTGCTCGGCTTCGCCCTGACGGAAGCTCTCGGCATCTTCTCGCTGCTGATCGCTCTCCTGCTGCTGTTCGCCGTCTGATACGGCACGCGTCGGCCTCGCGGCCGGCCAACCTGACCTGACGTCGAGGTGGGGCGCGTTGATCGCGCCTCGCCTCCACGTGCTCGATCCAAATCCAAATTCCCGGGTGGATGGCGATGGCTTCCAAGACGACCGACGCCGGTCACGGCACTCACGCGAGCACCGAGGCCCATGGCGGTGGCCACAAGCCCGGCTTCCCGCCGTTCAATCAGGAGACGTTCGCCCCGCAGCTGGTCTGGCTGACGATCACTTTCGTCGCGCTCTACTGGCTGATGTCGCGCGTAGCACTTCCCCGCATCGGCGAGGTGATCGACGAGCGGCGCGAGCGGATACAACGCGATCTCGACGCGGCCGAGCGTCTGAAAGGCGAGACCGAGACCGCGCTCGCCACCTACGAGAAGGCCCTGGGCGACGCCCGCACCAACGCTTCGGGCATCGCCAAAGACACCCGCGACCGGCTCACCACCCGCGTCGAAGCCCGCCAGGCCGAAGTCGAGGCGCAGATCGACGCCAGGGTGACGGACGCCGAGCGCCGCATCGACGCAACCCGGTCCAAGGCCATGGCCAGCGTCAACGAGATCGCCTCCGACGTGGCCGGCACGCTGGTCTCGACGCTGATCGGCGAGGATGCCTCCGCCGACGAGATCCGCAGCGCGCTCGCGACCCAGACCATCCGCTGAGCCGTCTCTGAACCCGGCCGCCCCCGTGGCGGTCAGCCGCCTGCTTAATCGAGGAGCCCGGCCATGGCCGACCTGATCAACAACCCCGAGATCTGGGTTCTCGTCTCCTTCCTGATCTTCTGCGGCATCCTCGCCTACATGGGCGTGCCCGGGATGATGGCGAAGGGCCTCGATCAGCGCGCCGAGCGCATCAAGCACGAACTCGACGAGGCCCGTCGCCTGCGCGAGGAAGCCCAGGCCCTCCTCGCCGACTACCAGAAGAAGGCGCGCCTTGCCGAGGAAGAGGCCCGCGAAATCATCGAGCAGGCCCGTCGCGAGGCCGAGGCGCTCGAGAAGGAGACCGAGAAGAAGCTGCAGGAGAGCATGGCGCGCCGCATGAAGCTGGCCGAGGACAAGATCTCCCGCGCCGAGGCTCAGGCCGTCAGCGAAGTCCGCTCGTCCGCCGTCGAGGCCGCCATCGCCGCCACCGAGCAGCTCCTGAAGTCGAAGGCGACCGGCGCCAAGGCCGCCTCGCTGATCGACGAGAGCATCAAGGGCTTGGCCGGCAAGCTGAACTGAGCCAGCGCACCAGCGAATTCACAAAAACGGGCGGCTGGAGCATCCTCCAGCCGCCCGTTTTGATTCGGGGTGAAGTGTGGGGGCTTCCTTGTTGGCCAACACTGGGCGAGCCCGTGTTGGACTCCCCCCTCGACCCCCTACCCAAGAGCTTAGCCCTTGGAACCATCACCGGGAGTTCGGGCCACCGCCGTTGCAAAGCAGAGGTAATCGGGGTGATCCCCCGCGCGGGGTCCGGGGGCGCGCA
>JBGSQO010000180.1:0-3735 GCA_041738055.1 Filomicrobium sp. | reverse complement strand
AGGCGGGCGGGGCGCGGGCCCTGCATCGCGGCGATGTGGTCGCCAAGGCCGCGCAACTGATCGCCGACGGGCGCATTATCGGCACGTATCTGGGGCGCGGCGAGTATGGCCCGCGGGCGCTGGGCGCACGCACCATCATGGCCCGCGCCAGCGACAGGTCCATCAACGACTGGCTGAACAAGCGGCTCGACCGCACCGAGTTCATGCCGTTCGCGCCGGTTATCCGGGAGGAGCGGTGCGCGGACGTGTTCGAGTTGCCGGCCTGCCTCTACTACTCCGCCCGATACATGACGGTGACGTGCGACGTGAAACCGGAATGGCGCGAGCGGATTTCTGCCGTCGTGCATGTCGATGGTACGGCCCGCCCGCAGCTGATCCGCCGTCAGGAGAACCCGACCTACTACGCCATCCTGGAGGCCTACGAGGCCATCTCGGGCATTCCCGTCACCATCAACACCTCCTTCAACGTCCACGAGGAGCCGATCATCAATCGGCCCGAGGAGGCGCTGAAGGCCCTGATGCAGCAGCGCGTCGACGTGCTGGTGACCGAGACCGGCATCTGGGAGCGGCCGGCGTGAGAGGCGCGGGCTGCGGTCACTGTGAGCGGGACCTCAGCGGAAGAACTTTACCAGGAACGCCTCGACCGCCCCCCAGTAGGCCTCGGCCGATGAATTGAGCTTGGCGATCAGTGCCGAAGACCCGTGCCGACCGCCGGACTTCGGTGCAAATCGCGCCTTCTTCTCATGTGGAATTGCCGCAAACATCGTCTCCCACTGGGGCACCTCGTTGGCGCCCGAGGCGACGAAGGCCGGCGCGGTAATCTTCTGAGCCGCCCCGCCGATCGACTGGCCGCGAATGTACTCGCCCGGCGACATGGCGACGACGCCATCGACGAGGCCGGGTGTCTCGCCCGCGATCAGCAGGGCCAGCGCAGCCGAATACGAGCTACCCCACAGGATCACGGGCCCCGTCGTCTCGGCCCGCGCCCAAGCGATACCGGCGAGGATATCGGGCTTGGCCGCGTGGTAGGGGAGATCGCCCCCGCGCGCAGCCGCCGCGGCCGTCTCGTTGCGCACACCGCCGAATTCGTCGCCCGATCGCTGATCGAGCGCGACGGCGTTGAAGCCGAGCGCATTGAGACGGGGGGCAATGTCGCGATACTCCCCGCGACTGGAGCCAGCCTGATGCGCCAGCACGATCCAGGGCGCGGCTTTGTCGGATTGCGTGCGGTAGACATCTGCCGTCACGGCCACGCCGTCGGCAGCCTTCAGGCGGATCGTCTCCCGCGCTTCAGCGGCGGCAAGAGGCAAGAGACAGGCAAGCGAAAGTGCAAGGAAGCGGATCATCGGACGGGTGAGCTCCAACGCTGCGAAGAGGGCTGCCCGAACCTGTCGCACGACGAGCCGCTCACGGTGAACTCACGCCTTGCTGATCAGTTTAAGTTGCACCGGGTCTGGTGCCGAACGCACAGGCACGTATCGAGGCAACCTGCGCAGCCGATGATCACTTCACATCTATTTGCAGTGACCGCCCTCGTCTGTCCGCTGATCGCGATTGCTGCTGGAGCATGCCGGCCCTAGTCTTGCCGGCGGGCTCGGAGTGCTCCGGCCTTGTTGCGGCACGACATCGGGGGGACCGGGATGGACCCAATCGAGCGCGCGGCGCTCTTATCCGTCAGCCGGGGCTGCGGCTTCGGCGGCTTGGCGATTTTCTGCTTCATGGCCGGCTTGAGCTATCAGCCGATCCTGGCCGTCACGACGGGCGGCGTGATGCTGCTCATCATGACGGCGGTGCTGGCCGTAATGGCGTTACGGGCGCGCAGCATGCCCTACAAGTCGACCGAGACGTGGCTGATTCTGGCCCAGGAGCACCGGCCGCCGGCAACCGTCGCCCAACGGATCATCGGCAACGTCATGCGCTCGACCTATCTCGATTTCGCCCACCGCGCCGCCCTCGGTTCGGCCGCGCTGCTGACGTTCTCGGTCGGCCTGCGGCTGATGGAATGGGCGCGGGCGTGAACGACAGGGGACGCCGGATAAGCTCTCGGGCCAGTGAAGACGGGGGGCTCTCTTGATGGCCAACACTGGGCAAGCCCGTGTTGGACTGCCCCCTCGACCCCCACATGGGGCTCGCCCCTTGACCCATCACCGGGAGTTTGGGTTTACCCCGCGCACGCCGGATCGGCCGACGTGGCCTGCCCGGACAGGTCGCGGATGGTCGGATGCTCGCCAGAGAGCGGGTTCAGCGGGTCCCAGCCGATCTTCACGCTTTCGAAGCGCGAGCCGAGGGCGTCGTAGATCAACAGCCGCCCTGCCAAGCTGTCGCCAGCCCCGGTGATCTCCTTCAGCACCTCCACGGCCATGAGGGTTCCGATGACGCCGACGACCGCGCCGAGTACGCCGACCTCCGAGCAGTTGGCGACGGCGCCCGGCGGCGGGGCCTCGGGGAAAATGCAGCGATAGGTCGGAAACGGCAGGCCGTCCGGTCCCCTCTCGTGCGGCTTCAGCGTCGTAACGTAGCCATCGAACGGGCCGACGGCGCCGAATACCAGGGGCTTTCGGGCGAGATAGCAGGCATCCGAGCAGAGATAGCGGGTGGCGAAGTTGTCGGAGCCGTCGCAGACGATGTCGTAGCCCGACAGGATGGCGAGGGCGTTGCTGGCATCGAGCCGGACCTGATGGGTTTCCACGGCGACATGCGGGTTGAGCCGGCCGATGGCGTCGCGCCCGCTGTCCACCTTGGGGTGGCCGACGTGGGCGGTGTCGTGCAGGATCTGCCGCTGCAGGTTATCCAGCGAGACCGTGTCGTCGTCGACGAGGCCGATCGTTCCAACGCCGGCAGCCGCCAGATAGACCGCTAAGGGAGAGCCGAGCCCGCCGGCGCCGATCAGGCAGACCCGGGCCGCCTTCAGCCGCTGCTGCCCCGGCCCGCCGACTTCGCGCAGGACGAGGTGGCGCTTGTAGCGCTGGATCTCTTCGGGGGTGAGGGACATCGAGCCTGCCGTCGGTTGCTGCCGACGAGACTGTGGCGCTAGCACCACGTGTTGGCAAGTCGATCCGCGGATGGCAGCAGGCTGGGCCGGTAAACCGCCGATTAACCAATCCGCAAGCAGTTTAGTTCATCCTAAACGTTGTTCGGCATGGGCCTGTGGGGGGTTCGTGTCGGCGAGTTTGGCTCGTTTCGGGTTGGTGGACGTTATGCGTGTGTGCGGTGTTTCCGGGCTCGGCGTGGCCGCGCTCGCAGTTGCGGTGGCAGCGTGTGGGCGCGATGGACCGCCGCCGTCGTCTCAACTGGCCAGTCTGGGCGCGCCAGCGGACCTCAGCCGTCCGATCGCGAAGGGTGGCGGACGCTCCATCGTCGGCAAGCCCTATGCCGTCAACGGCCAGTGGTATTATCCAGCCGAAGATCCGACCTACGACCGCATCGGCATCGGCGCCTGGTACGGCACCAAGTTCCACGGCCGCGCGACCGCGAACGACGAGACCTTCGACCTCTATGCGCTGACCGCCGCGCACCAGACCCTGCCGCTGCCGAGCCACGTCGAGGTGACCAACCTCGACAACGGGCGCAAGCTGGTGGTCCGCGTCAACGACCGCGGCGCCTTCGTGCCCGGCCGCATTCTCGACGTGTCGTGGAAGGCGGCAACCCTGCTCGGCTACGACAAGCCCGGGACGGCGCGGGTCCGCGTGCGCTATCTGGGGCCGGCCCCCCTCAACGGTGACGACAGCCGCGAGC
>JBGSQO010000155.1:0-9015 GCA_041738055.1 Filomicrobium sp. | reverse complement strand
GCTCGCGGGTACAGCCCAGCGCGCCGATGCCGATGAACAGGCCGAGCAGGCCGGCCAGCAGCGAGACGCGCACCAAGCTCTCGCTCCCTCCCCGTTCTTCCAGCACGACCAGCATGATGACCAGCGCGGCGAACGCGCTGGCGAAGATGCCGAAGTAGATGCCGAGCCGCGGATTGACCTGCCGCGCGCGCGATGTGACGCTCATGGCCGGGCTCCGCGTCGCAATGGCCTCACGTCAACTGTCCTCATGCGCCCCATGCCAGTGGTCGATGTAGTCCTGCCGGTTGACGAAGCTCGCCACCGTGACGAGGGCGATGATCACGATACCGTGCGCAATCAGGAAGTAACCGAGAGGAAAGCCGAGAAACTTGTTGTGGTTGAGTGGATCGGCATACAGCGGCAGCACAATCAGCACGATTAGGAACGGCAACAGGCTGGCGATCATCTGCCACTTGGTGTGCTGCCAGTAGGGCTTGCGCTCTTTCCGCTCGATCATGGCGACAGTTCTCCCCGTTGCAGGCGCAGAGACTGATAGAGATCAGCCATCATATCAGCGTTTCGCGTTACTCGCCCTCGACTTGGCCGTGCATCCAGCCCTTGTGCTCACCATAGTCTGTTGCCGACGCTTGCGGAACTTGCCACTGGGCGAGCGTTGTTGCTTAAATCGAGACCTGTGTCAGATCTAAGACGCGTGGGGCTCGTGACTTGGCCCCGAACACAGGCCCCGGCCAGACCGTCCCCGCGCACATGAGGCGGGTCGGCAGGATAAAACGCGAGGGGCCAGCAAGGGAGAGACGGATGCCGGCCTATCACATCATGATCGTCGACGACCATCCGCTGTTCCGCGGCGCGCTTCGCCAGTCGTTGGCGCAGGCGTTCGAGGCCGACATCGAGGAGGCCGGCTCGCTGGACGTCCTGAGCGAGCGTCTCGCCGTCAACAAATCGGTCGACCTCATCCTGCTCGATCTGTCCATGCCCGGCGTGCAGGGGCTCTCGGGCCTCCTGTTCCTGCGCGCTCAATATCCGGAAATTCCGGTCATCGTCTGCTCGGCCAACGAGGACGTGACGGTGATACGCCGCTGCATCGAGTTCGGGGCCTCGGGCTTCGTGCCCAAATCGCAACCGGTCGAGAAGATCCGCGAGGCCGTCTCGGCAGTGCTGGCCGGCGATGTGTGGACGCCGCCCGACCTGGAGCTGTCGGGGCCGACCGACACTGAGACGGCCGACCTCTTGTCGCGGCTGTCGACGCTGACGCCGCAACAGGTGCGCGTGTTGATGATGCTGGGCGAGGGGCTCTTGAACAAGCAGATCGCCTACAAGCTGTCGGTGTCGGAAGCGACCATCAAGGCGCACGTCTCCGCCATCCTGCAGAAGCTCGGCGTCGACAGCCGAACGCAAGCCGTCATCGCCATCAACAAGATCGACGGCGGCGCCTGGCAGAAGCTGGCGGGGTAGTAACCGCTAGAGCGCGACGCCGGTCGGTTGGGTTGATTGCGACCCCCTCCCCATTGTATTGCCACCCACCGACCGCAATCGCCCGCACCAGCCGAAGGCCCATCCATGCCCGACACGCCCGCCTGCCCCAAGTGCGGCTCGACCTATGCCTATCCCGACGGCGGCCTGATGATCTGCCCGGAGTGCGCGCACGAGTGGTCGCCGGGCGCCACCGCCGTCGGCGATGACGAGGATGGCCCGCGCGTGGTCAAGGACGCGGTCGGCAACGTGCTGGCCGACGGCGACAGCGTCACGGTCATCAAGGACCTGAAGATCAAGGGGGCCTCGCAGGTCGTGAAGGTCGGCACCAAGGTGCGGGGCATCCGCCTCGTCGAAGGCTCGGGCGGCCACGACATCGACTGTAAGATCGACGGCATCGGCCCCATGCAGCTGAAGTCCGAATTCGTCCGCAAGGCGTGAGACGGCCGCTCCGTCAGTGTTGTACTGATCTCGCATCGGTCCGAGGGAGATGCAGCAATGACTGATCGGCAGGGATCCACCAGCGCCGCCCATTGGGTGCAGGCGCTCGGCACACTGGCTTCGGCTGTCGTGGGGGCGGCGGCGGCATGGTTCGCGCTGACGACCTACATGGACAGCGTGTCAAAGCAGGTCGACGAGCGCAAAGTGCAGGTCTTCCGGCTGCACGAGCGGTTCAACGCCGAGCCGCTGTTCTCGATCCGCAAGCGCGTCTACTCGGACATCCTGCGCGCGGCCGGGTGCGAAAGCACAGCCGATCTGACGGCGGGCCCCTCCGACGACAACGACCGCTTCGCCTTCGTCGAATTCTTCGACGTGGTGCAGGCCTGCGAGGAGGCCAAGCTGTGCGATGCGGGCTTGGTCGAGCGCCTGTTTGCCCCCTACGCCAACGGCCATTGGCCCTACCTCAAGGGATACGTCGACAGCGTACGGGCCGGCGAGGCTGGCATGCGGCTGGCTGTGCCCTATGGGTCGGGGATGCAGAGCATCGCCCAAAACCCGCAGAAGCTGCCCTGCGACAGCCGCAGCCCATGAGCCTAGATGGGCGCCTGCCGGATGGGTGCCCCTCCCGGCGGCGAGATCAGAGCACGAACCACCCCTCGACGACCGCACCGCCGCCTTCGATATAGATCGCAAGCTCCGGATCGGAGTCTAGATCAGTGTTGGCCAGGATCGTCACCGTGCTGCCCGTTACTCGCCAGCCAATGACGCCGACCTCTGGAAATCCGTTCTCTATAGGCCAGTCGTTCTGCGCAGTCATCGCGGCCGTAATGAACCGGAACTCCTGGTCCCCCGCGACATTGGGATCGGCATCTATTGCAGACACGTCGATCTGGTCGCCGAAGCCGCCGTCGTAGGCGAAGTCCATGATCGTATCGACGCCGACACTGACAAAGCCGCTATCGGAAAGCTGCTCGAAAACAAAGTCGTCGGCCCCCTCCCCACCCGTCAACTCGTCGGCACCGATGCCGCCGCGCAAGCGATTGTCTGCCGCGCTGCCGGTGATGATGTTGTCTTCGTCGTTGCCGATGCCGGTGATGGCCGTGACACCGACCAACGTCAGACGCTCGACATTCTCGGCAAGCGTGTAGGTGATGGCAGTGGAGTAGACGAGATCGGCAGAGCCCGCCCCCGCCACATTCGTCTCGATCACCACGTCTGTGGACAGGTTGACCCAATACGTATCGTCACCATCACCGCCGGCCATCCTATCAGTGCCGGCTCCACCATCCAGCACGTCGGCAAAGCGCGCACCGGTCAACGTATCGTTGCCGTCGCGGCCGTAGAGCCAGACCTGACCGCCGGCGCCGCCCTGGCTGGCGTTCATAGTGTTGGCGAGGCTATTTCCATAATAGTAGCCGTCGTCGAACCTACTGTATTCATTGACGATTAGGTTCTCGACACCGTTCGCCATGGTGTAGCGCAGGACATCGGTGAGGATCACGCGATCGATGCCGCTCGACTCAACGACCGTGTCGAAGGCACCAGTCATCAGATACGTATCGTTGCCCCGCCCTCCGCGAAGCGTGTCGCGGGAGGCACCGCCATCGAGCGTATCGTTACCGCTGTCACCGTACAGCCGGTCTACGCCAGCGCCGCCCTTAAGGACGTCATTTCCGGCTCCGCCGTAGAGGACATCATTGCCGCCGAGCCCGTTCAGGACATCATTCCCGCCGTTACCAAATATGCGATCAGCCGCGTTCGTTCCCTTTAGGACGTCGCGCCCGCCCTTGCCTCGAATAGTTGCCATGTCTAATGATCCGTTGCTGAGGTGTGAAAATTGAACACTGCCATTCTCAGCCAAATTCTATACACTGTTTTTTTGACGGCAAGGCGAAGGATCGGACCGGTGGAAAAGTGCCCAAGCGGCCACGTACCACCTTTTGGTGAATGCCCCCCTCAAGGACGGTGTAAGCGGTCGGCCGCGGTCGGGTCCGCGGTGCGGCGCAGTGCGCCGGCTGGTGTCTCCGGCAGCACGATCAGGCGTCCACGCTTGGCTTCGACCCGGTCGTATCCCGGCGCCACCAGTCCACCGGCCGCCCCGAGAAAGCGGGCCATCTTGGCGCGCCCCCACTGCCGGCGCTGCTTGCCGCGATTGGCATCGATCGGTCCCAGAGCCATGCCGACGAGATAGGCGCCAACCCCCTGCATCAGGATGCTGGCATGGCGCGAGAGCACCCTCTGCAGGGCCTTGCCCAAGCCATGGCGCAAGCGCGTCACCACGATCTCGTTGCGCCCCTCCATGGCGGCAAACACCATCAGATTGTTGGCCTCCTGCCGGCATTGCACGGCCTCGCGTCCCGGCGTGTGGGGCGGCAGCAACGTGATCGTGGCCGGCTGCATGGACCTGTAGATGATGCCGCCGAGCGCGGTCACCTCGCGGAAGAACTCGAAGTCCTCAAAGCCCAAGAGGTTGAGCCGCTCGTCGAAGGTGAGCCCCGCTCCGCCCTCGGGGTCGTAGATCCAGCGACGCATGGCGACGTTGCCGGTGCCCGCCTTGGACATTCGCTCGCCTTCGGTGGACGGCATGGAGATGCCCTCGATGCGGCCGACGACCACATCTGCAGCATAGCGTTTGATGGCACTCACATGCTCGACGACGAGACCGGGCGTAGCGATGCTGTCGTCGTCGATGAAGACCGCGAGTTCGGCAGGACATTGCAGGGCGAGCTTGAGGGCCGTGTTGCGGACGCTCGAATATCCGCGTTCCGGCTCATGGCCATAGAGCACGTCGAGGCCGTACTCGGCGGCGAGGCGCCGCACGTCATCGCCAATTGCAATCTCGTTATTGTCGGCCACGCAGATCGTCAGTGCAATGCCTGCCGGGCGCTCGACCCGTCCCAAAGAGGCCATGCATGCTGCGAGTTCCTGCGGCCGATCACGCGTACACACCATGACGGCCACATGCCGGATGGGCCCCTGCCGCTCTCGCCGCGTCGGTGCGCGCTGCTGCGCCAAACCACCCTCCTCAACGCGTCTAGCCCATGGACGCGAATTACCCTCGGTGCCTTCGGCCAAGACGCCAACTTGTGATCTTGCTTGAACCGCACCTGCGCCGACTGCCATGACCCCGCTGCCTCCGCTCGATATCGTTATTCTGGCAATTCGTCAGAAGTGGGCCGTGTAACCCAAGTTGACCGAGCATGCTGCCTCGGAGAGAAACGATATCTGATCACATGACTGATTTCACGGGTGGTCCCAGTTTAATCCAGAGCTTTTACAGCCAACGTGCCAGCATCATCGCCAGAGCCACGAAGCTGGTCACCAGCGCCGCAATGACGATGGCCCGACGGCTCTTGCGGAGCAATTTTCCCAACTTGAACTGGCTGCGGCTCGCCTGGAAATGCTCGATCACGGGAACCGGGCCATCGGCGTCGAAGATCTTGGAGTAGGCCCTCGGCAAGGCCGTGAACGTCACGCCCTCGAGCTCCGGAAAGGCCATGTAGATCATGTCCTCGTCGAGCGTCAGCGGGCTGGATTTGCTCTCCTGGCGCGCCCACGTCTCGGCAAACCTGCGCCCCCCCGCCGTATTGCGGATATAGAGCGTACCCGCCGCGATGCTGAGATAGCGCTTGCCACTGCGCGTCACGGGGGCGAACAGCAGCGCCACGTCCGTCGTCACGTCGTCAAAAAACAGCGGCGCCTGATGCAACACGGCATCGGCGTCGACATAGAGCACGTCCAGATCGGGAAAGCGCTTCAGACAGTCGACGACGAATAGCGGCTTCAGGCGCGTGGTCGCTTCCCAGGTCGCGCGCCGCGGCAAGCACCGAAGGTGATGGTTGATGCCCAGCAACTCAAGGGAGGCCTTGAGCCGGTTCACCTGCTCGGTGTAGTTGGGCGTGTAGAACGCACAGACCACATACCGTTGGCCGCCGCCGAGCCACGTGTGCTGCGACAGCGCCGCAGGCGCCGCATGGCTACCGCGGGGCACCACGGCCATGTCGACCTTCTCCGAGACTTCCGAGTAGCCCGTCATGCTTCCCTTGGCGTTTCCAGCCCGCTATCGGCGCACCTGTGGCGCTGCTACAGTTTCCGTTAGCACGAGGCTCACATCGCCGTTGCATTGCAGCGACAGAAAGTTCCATCGAGATACCGATCAATCACACTCTTCGCCAGCCTCCCCGTCCGTTTAGCCGACGAGCGAGGCCTCCCCTGCATCCCGAGCGATGACCTGATAGGCTGAACGATTGCGCCAGTAGCGTGGCGAGAGCAAGCGCTTGCCCTGTCGCACCCAATCCTTGACGCGATAAGGTACCTGCGCATCACGGAACTCCGCTGCCCAGGGCGAAGCGGCATAGAACTCGCGGTACCGCTGCACGAACCTCATCGGATGGCGCTGATGACCGGTCCGCCAGGGCTTCCGCCCCCCCAGGAAGTGGAACAGAGCCCGCTCGCGGTCGGCATGCACGACGGACGCGGGCTGGTAGTTCCACTGGAGGTCGAGCGGCCGCCAACGCCCGCGGCAAACATAGTTCAGCGCGCACTGGTCCTTCTGTGTGAAGCGGCCCGGTGTCTCCAGGAGCGCGGCAAGGCAGCGCTCGCCGATCTGCTCCAGGCGCCATTTGCTCCAGTCGATGACCAGCACCCCAGCGTTGAAGTAGTCGCCCCTTGGACCCAGGTCGAGCCGCGAGCGCGCCTCCTCACGCCGACCGACCAGAATGCGGCCGACGTCGATGACGGCTCCCACGACGGCATCGTGGAGCGGGATCGTCCGCAGGGGGGCCACGTCGATGTCGACCAGCGTGTCGCCGTCGAGGTAGAGCACCCGATCGCGATCGGGCGGTAGCAGCTTGTGCATCAGGAGGCGGCCATAGGTCGCCCGCGGCAGCGATTGCGGACGCGGCAGGCCCTCGAAATCGGCCTCCGCCACGGCAACGAACGTCACCGAGATGCCCCGGCTGGCGAGATAGGCGCGCGCCTCCTCAAGATCGGCCGCGCCGATGTCCGAGGTCACGACGAAAATCTCCAAGTCGATCGAAGACTTGGCGGCCAGCGCCACGATCGAGAAGCAGGTGACGGGCAGGAAGCCCCGATCGGTCACGTAGGCGCAGGTCAGGCGGTCGCTCATTTCGTCATCTCTGCGCCAGATCTCGCCAGCCGCGTGCTTGCTCTGCTGCTGGAATGGGCGGACCGACGGCCCGTTCTATTCGAGTAGCCCGACCAACCTTGCCTGCACAAGACCCGGCAACGCCGCGTTAGCGGATTACTAACCATATGCCGCTCTACTGACCATAGAGGTTTCCGTCGATGTGGTGACAGGATGAGCACGATGAGATCATTTCCGT
This sequence comes from Filomicrobium sp., assembly GCA_041738055.1. Classification (GTDB taxonomy): domain Bacteria; phylum Pseudomonadota; class Alphaproteobacteria; order Rhizobiales; family Hyphomicrobiaceae; genus Filomicrobium. The sequence goes on along the minus strand of JBGSQO010000155.1, from coordinate 1,756 downwards.
ACGACGAGGTCGTCGCCCGCGGCAGCATCCGTACAGCAGACGTCACCCGGCTGCGCGCCGATGTCTACGGCGACGGCCTGATCAGCGCCGAGGACGCCGCCCGGATCATCGAGCTCAATGCTGCATGCCCGGTGCAGGATGCCTCCTGGTCCGACTTCTACATCGAGGCCGTGACCGACTTCATCGTGCATCAGGCCGCCCCCGAGGGCTATGTCACGCGCGAGAACGCGGACTGGCTCACGACCCGCCTCGTACGCGACGGCCGCATCAGCCTGCGCTCCGACCTCGATCTCTTGATCAACATTCTCGAAGAGGCCCGCTGGGCGCCGCCGTCGCTGGCCGCCTTCTGCCTTGCCCAAGTGCACAAGGCCGTGTTGACCGGGGAAGGCCCTCTGCGAGCCGCCGGATCAGCTCTGCCCGGGACGATCACCGATGCCGACGTCGAACTCGTCCGCCGCATCATCTACGCGGCAGGCGGCGACGGAAACATCGCCGTCACGCGAGCCGAGGCCGAGCTGCTGTTTGCCATCAACGATACGCTCGCCGACGAGGCGGCCAACGAGGCTTGGACCGAGCTGTTCGTCAAGGCCATCGCCAACCTGCTGCTGTCGGCCTCGGGCTATCAGGTTCCGACCCGCGAGGAGGCCCTCAGCAGCGAGGTCTGGCTCGACGAGCGCGGCAGTCTCAGTCCGCTGGCCATCGTCACGGCGGTGGCACAGTCCGCGCTGGCCGGCGTCATCGGCTCCTATCGCCGACAGTCGCGCGAGGAGCAGGCGATCGCCCGGCTGGAGCGCCAGCGGCTGGCCATCGTCACTGCCGAGGAGATCACCGCCGACGAGGCGCACTGGCTGGCCGAGCGGCTCGGCAGCAATGGCAAGCTGACGGCTAACGAGGACGCCCTGATCGCTTTCCTGGCTGCCGAGGGGCTGGACCTCGACCCAAGCCTCGCCGAGGTCATTGCGGGACTGCGGCAGGCGGCGGCGTGAAGCCACCGCCGGTCGCCCACGCAGAACTCACAGCGAGTCGGACGCCACGTTGAACGTATCGCAGGCCTGCATCTTGCCTTGCTTGAAGCCGGTCGTGAACCAGCGCGTGCGCTGCGCCGCCGAGCCGTGCGTGAAGGCATCCGGCACGACATAGCCCTGCTGGCGCTTCTGGATCATGTCGTCACCGATCTGGCTGGCGGCGTTGAGGCCTTCCTCGATATCGCCCTGCTCGAGCCGGTTCTTCAGCTGGTGGTTGAGATTGGCCCAGACGCCGGCGAGGCAATCGGCCTGCAGCTCCATGCGCACCTGGATGGCATTGGCCTCGCGCTCCCCGCTCCTCTGTTTCAGCTGCTGCACGCGATCGGCGATGCCGAGCAGGGTCTGCACATGGTGGCCGACCTCGTGGGCGATGACGTAAGCCTGCGCGAAGTCGCCGGGCGATTTGAACTGCCGCTTCAGCTGCTCGTAGAAGGCCAGGTCGACGTAGATCTTCTGGTCGAGCGGGCAGTAGAATGGACCCATGGCCGACTGGCCGACGCCGCAAGCGGTCGACGTGGAGCCCGTGAACAGGACGAGCTTGGGCTCGCGATAGTCCTTGTTGAAGGACTTGAACACGCGGTTCCAGACGTCCTCGGTATCGGCCAGCACGCGCGAGATGAACGTGCCCATCTCGTCGCTGGTCGGGGCCTGACCCGCAGCGCCGCCACCCGGCAGGCCTGGAATGTCGGACGGCGACCGGCTGGCGGTGCGGCCGGCCGTCTCGCCGGACT
>JBGSQO010000142.1:0-1807 GCA_041738055.1 Filomicrobium sp. | reverse complement strand
GAGCGCGTCCGCGATGCCAACCGCGCCGCCCGCAAGGCCGAAGCCAATGCCGCCGGGGACGCTGGTGAGGCCGCCGAGATCGACATCGAGGAGTTGGAGGAGATCGACGGCATCGAGACGTCGTTCGACACCAGCGAGTGGGAGATCGAGGCCATCGAGGACGGTGAGGCGAGCGCCGTTGTCGAAGACGCCGCCGCCGACCTCGATCTCGAGGCGTCGGATGCCGCAGCTTCTGATACCGCCGAGGTCACCGATGCCGAAAGCGATGCTGGCGAGAGCCAGGTTGCAGAGGCGCCGGATACCGAAGTCCCGGTGAAAAAGGACGAACCGGCATGACCCTGCGCTCGATTCCCTGAGGAGCCCATGCGGATCGTAGGCGGCACCTTGCGCGGGCGCACGCTCGCCACACCGAAGAGCGACGCCACGCGGCCGACCTCCGACCGTGTGCGCGAGGCCCTGTTCAACGTCATCGCCCACGGTCTCGACGGCCCGCCGCTGGAGGGCGCGCACGTCGTCGACCTGTTCGCTGGCACCGGCGCACTCGCCATCGAGGCGATCTCGCGGGGCGCCCGCCATGCCATGCTGGTGGAGGAGGATGCGGACGCCCGCGGCCTCATCCGCCGCAACCTCGACGATCTGGGCTTGGCTGGCGTCGCCAAACTGCTGCGCCGGGATGCCACCAAGCTCGGCCCCTGCCAGACGCCGGGGGCATTTACCTACGCATTCCTCGATCCGCCCTACGGACGGGGCTTGGGCGAAAAAGGGCTCAGTGCGCTCAGCGACGGCAGCTGGCTCGCCGACGGCGCCATTGCGATCCTGGAGGAGCGGGCCGGCGTCGTCGTCGATCTGCCGGCTGGATTCACCGAGATCGACGCCCGCACCTGGGGCGACACCACCGTCCGCTTCCTGAGGTTCTCGGCGGCGCTCCCCGCATGAAGGGCACAGAAACCGGCAATGCGGACGGCGGACAGGCGCTCGGCTGGAGCGAGGCAGGCCTGTTCGTGCTCGCCATATCCGCGCTCGCCGTCGTCTATGCCATTGCGGTGGCGGCCGGCGCCCACACCCTTGTGTTCGTGATTTATGCCATGGGCTTTGCCGCCGCCGGCATGCTGGCGCTGACGGGCGTGGGCGACAACGCGCGCGCAGTCGTGCTGGCGCCCGAGAGCCTCGTCTATGGGGCCAGCGCCATCGGGTTAGAGGCCATCTTCTTTGCCACGCTGGCGATCTTGCCGCCGGCCGAGGCGAGCCTCGCCTACCGGCTGTGCGTGCCCGCGTCCCTGCTGGTCAGTCTGCAGGCGTTCGGCCGGGGCGGTAGTCGTCTGCTGCTCGTGGGCTCCGCCATCATCGTAGCCGCCTCCCTGCCGGTGTTCTGGGCTGCCCCCGATGGCCAGGGCTGGCCGGCGTTCCTGCTGGTGCTGGCCGGCTCGCTCGCGGTGGCGGTGAAGACCTTCGTCAGCGAGATGCATCCAGCCAATCGGCAGGCGCGGACGGTTACCGAAAAGCTCAGGGTGACGGGTCTCGTGATCCTGTCGACGGCGCTGATGGGGCTTGCCGTTCTGGTTCCGGCCGCACTGGTGGCCGGTGGCAGCCTCGGTGGTCTGGTACCGCAGCCCAGCGCGCTGTGGCACGGCCCGACGCTGATCCTGTCCGTGGCCATCGGCGCGCCGGTCATTCTGGCCATGACCTACCTGACCTTCGTCTCCGTCACCCACATCGGCACCGAGCGGTTTCTGGCCGTCACCTCGCTGACGCCGCTGACGGCCTGGGCCGCGCAGGCGCTGGCCGCCACGACCGGCCTGATCGCCAT
>JBGSQO010000104.1:0-11844 GCA_041738055.1 Filomicrobium sp. | reverse complement strand
GCCTCGGCGGTCGCAAAGCGCACGCCGTCGATGGGCGGGACCTGGGGCAGGCCTGCTGGCGCAAACGGGGACGGCGGGGCGGCATGCGCCATGGGGGGCTTCTCCGGATCAGGACGGTCGGCACGAAAACTCGGGAACTCGGCGCAACCACAAACAACAAGGGCCGCTTGCAATCAAGCGGCCCCGTTGAACTATCGGAAATACATCGGGCGCAGCGGCAATTTACTGCGCCTTCTTCTCGCCCTCGGCGCCGGCCTTCTGGCTCTCCTGCAGCTTCTTGATCTGCTCCTCGATCATCTTCTGCTGGTCGGAGGTCTGCTTCTGCTCGTCCTCGACCTGCTTCTTGATGTCGGCGTCGAGGATGTCGATCTTGGCGCCATCGCGCAGCGACTGGGCGACTGCCTGCGCCTTGCGATGGACCATCGCATTGAGGATGCGCTCCTTGACCTCGTCGAAGGTCGGCAGCGGCTTCGTGCGGCGCTCCTCGACCTTGATGATGTGCCAGCCGAACTGGCTCTCGACGGGTTCTGAGACGTCACCGGGCTTGACCGCAAAGGCCGCTTCCTCGAACTGCGGAACCATCTGGCCCTTGGAGAAGAAGCCCAGGAGTCCGCCGTTGTCCTTGGTGCCGGGGTCCTGCGAGCTTTCCTTGGCGACGACATCGAAGGCGGCGCCACCGGCGATCTTGGCCTTCAGCGCGGCGGCCTCGTCCTTGGTCTTGACCAGGATGTGGCGGGCCTTGACCTCTTCCTCCGGCTTCAGACCCTTCACTTGATCTTCATAGAACGTCTTGGCGGCGGCCTCGCTGATGGTGTCGCGGACCTTCGAGTCGAAGTAGGCCTCGCGCAGCGCCTTGCGGCGATAATAGGCCATGCGCTCGTCGAAGGCCGGCCCCTTGGCGAGTTCGGACTTGCCGGCGGCGTCCGCCATCAATTGCGTCTCGATGATATACTCGACCAGTACGCGGCGGCGTGTTTCCGGTGGCAGGTTGCCGAGATCGGAGCCGACCTCGATTTCAGCCAGTGACAAGTCACGCTCGGTAATCGGGGTGTCGTTGACGCGGGCGACGACGGCGTTGCCGGCAGGCGCCGCGGTCTGGGCGAGCGTCGGCAACGCAGGGGCCAGCAGCGCCAAGGCAGCCGCAAGGGCGAAGACTTTGCTGTTCGTCATGGAAGCTCGCGGGTTTTCAAGTTGCAGGCGGGGCCGCAGCGACGACACAGGCGGCGCAGACCCCGGCGCGAGACCAAAATACCGGTCGTCGGGCAGGCCTCGATAGACCACGCCCGGCCGCGCTGCCAAGTGAAGAAATGGAAAGTCACAACAGCCGTCGCCGCCGACCGCCAAGCGCGACCCGAAGCGCCCGGCAGGCCGATCCGGTCCCAACGCGGCGAACATCAGATATCGCATCACGCCCTCGACGCGTTGACAAGGGCTAGGCCTGATCCTTATTTCGACGGCACGAAACTGCACGCTGTGGTCGAACCAGACGGTCGGCTGGCACGCGTGCCGTAAAACTGCGACCGAATGTCGCGAACTGTCCGCGTTCGTTCACTACCGGCTGCCACACGCGTCAACGCGCAGGCCGGACGGAAGGTCGAAGCTGTGCCGATCCGCGGCATGGCAGCGGCCTCCATTCCGCTTTTCGAGGACCCCTCATGCTCTCTTTCGGCTCACTGGCAGCGAAGATCTTCGGCAGCTCGAACGAGAGGAGGGTCAAGCAGTATCGCCCGCGCGTGGCGGCCATCAACGCGCTGGAACCCGAAATCGCCGCGCTGTCGGACGAGCAACTCCGGGCGCGCACCGAAATGTTCCGCAAGCAGTACGCCGACGGCAAGAGCCTCGACGAGCTGCTGGTGCCGGCGTTCGCAACCGTGCGCGAGGCCGCCAGGCGGGCCCTGGGCCAGCGACATTTCGACGTGCAGCTGATCGGCGGCATGGTCCTGAACGACGGCAACATTGCCGAAATGAAGACCGGCGAAGGCAAAACGCTGGTGGCGACCGCCCCGGTCTATCTCAACGCCATCACCGGCCAGGGCGTGCACGTCGTCACCGTCAACGACTATCTCGCCAATCGCGACGCCGAGTGGATGGGGCGGGTCTACCGTTTCCTCGGCCTCACCGTCGGCTGCATCGTGCACGACCTCGACGACAACGAGCGCCGCGCCCAATACGCCTGCGACGTGACGTATGCGACGAATAACGAGCTGGGCTTCGATTACCTGCGCGACAACATGAAGATGTCGAAGGAGGAGATGGTCCAGCGCGGGCACGCCTTCGCCATCGTCGACGAGGTCGACTCGATCCTGATCGACGAGGCGCGCACCCCGCTCATCATCTCCGGGCCGCTCGATGATCGCGCCGAGTTGTACAACACCATCGACGCCTTCATGCAGCACCTGGGACCCGAGGACTTCGAGCTCGACGAGAAGCAGCGGCAGGTTTCGCTGTCGGAGATCGGCAACGAGAAGGTCGAGGGACTGCTGGCCGAAGCGGGCCTGCTCAAGGGCGACACGCTCTACGACATCGAGAACGTCACCGTCGTCCATCACGTCAATCAGGCGCTGAAGGCCCACAAGCTGTTCCAGAAGGATCGCGATTATATCGTCAAGGGCGGGCAGGTCGTCATCATCGACGAGTTCACCGGCCGCATGATGCCCGGCCGGCGCTATTCGGAAGGCCTGCATCAGGCGCTGGAAGCCAAGGAGCACGTCGAGATCCAGCCGGAGAACCAGACGCTCGCCTCGATCACCTTCCAGAACTACTTCCGCCTTTACGAAAAGCTGTCCGGCATGACTGGTACGGCCTCCACCGAGGCCAGCGAATTCATGGACATCTACGGTCTCGACGTCATCGAGATCCCGACCAACGTGACGGTCGCGCGGATCGACGACGACGACGAGGTCTACCGCTCGCAACGCGAGAAGCTGGCGGCCATCGTGCGCACCATCGCCGATTGCGTCCGGCGCGGACAGCCGACGCTGGTCGGTACGGTGTCGATCGAGAAGTCCGAGCAGCTGTCTGAGCTGCTGAAGGACAAGGCCTTCATCGAGGACCTCGGCAAGAAGACGCTGGAGCAGGCCGATACCCTCAAGGATGCCCGCGACGCCGAACTGAAGACCTGGATGCAGGACGTCGGCCAGTACCTCCTGGATGCCGCGCGCAAGGCCAAGGCCTCCGAGACGGTGATCCCGCACAACGTACTGAATGCCCGCTACCACGAGCAGGAAGCCTCCATCGTTGCCCAGGCGGGCGTGCCGGGCGCCGTCACCATCGCCACCAACATGGCCGGCCGCGGCACCGACATCCAGCTCGGCGGCAACGTCGAGTTCCGCTTGAAAGACTGGATCGCGGCCGAGCAAGCGGCCGGCCGTGAGCCGACCGAGACCGACATCGCCAAGGAACGCAAGGCGATCGAGGACGACGTGGCCGAGAAGAAGAGCCGGGCGCTGGACGCCGGCGGCCTCTACGTCATCGCCTCCGAGCGCCACGAGAGCCGGCGCATCGACAACCAGCTGCGCGGCCGCTCCGGCCGTCAGGGCGATCCTGGCCGCTCCAAGTTCTACCTCGCGCTCGACGACGACCTCATGCGCATCTTCGGCTCCGACCGCATGGAGGGCATCCTGAAGACGCTCGGCATGCAGGAAGGCGAGGCGATCACGCACCGCTGGATGAACAAGTCGCTGGAGATGGCGCAGAAGAAGGTCGAGGCGCGCAACTTCGACAGCCGCAAGTACGTCCTCAAGTACGACGACGTGCAGAACGACCAGCGCAAGGTGATCTTCGAACAGCGCCTCGAGATCATGTCGGTAGAGGACGTTTCCGAGACCGTTGCCGAACTGCGCCAGCAGGTCATCGACGACCTCGTCACCAAGCACATCCCCGAGAAAGCCTATGCCGAGCAGTGGGATACCGCAGGCCTGAAGGCGGCCGTGCAGGGCATCTTCGGGCTCGACCTGCCGATCGAGGACTGGGCGGCGGAAGAGGGGATCGCCGACCAGGAAATCAGCGAGCGCCTGAAGACGGCCATCGACGAGAAGGCGGCCGCCAAGGTCGCCGACATCGGCCCGGACCTCTATCGCCAGATCGAGAAGATGGTGCTGCTGCAGACGCTCGACCACCTGTGGCGGGAGCATCTCGTCACGTTGGAGCATCTGCGCCAGGTGATCGGGTTCCGCGCCTATGGCCAGCGCGATCCGCTGAACGAGTTCAAGACGGAAGCCTTCGTCCTGTTCGAAGCCCTGTTGGCGCGCCTGCGCGAGGCGGTGACCGGCCAGCTCATGCACATCGAGTTGGCGCCGGGCCCTGATGACGAACTGTTGAGGGCGCCCGAACTCCCGCCGATGGAGCTGCACCACGTCGACGCGACGACCGGCCTCGACGAGTTCGAGTTCGAGATGGCGGATGCGGCAATCGCGGGCGGTGCGACGGCCAGGGCCGATCAGTCGGATCGGCGGCCGCAGCCACTGCATACGCGTAAGGGCGGCGGTGACAGCGTCGATCCCCAGGACCCGGCGACGTGGGGGCGGGTATCGCGCAACGCGGCCTGCCCATGCGGCTCGGGCAAAAAATTTAAGCACTGCCACGGCAAGCTGGACTGACCCCGCAATGCGCGGGATTGCACTCGAGGCTTCAAGCGGCTATCGGCTGAGTTCGGAGCGCGTGATGCTCAGCCGACAGTCGTGTGCGTAGTGTGCCTGGGGGTGACGTGAAAATACTCGGACTCGTCGCCGCCACCCACGACAGCGGGGTCGCCCTTATCGAGGATGGCGTTCCGAGCCTCGTCATCGAGGAGGAACGCCTTAACCGCGAAAAGAAGACCAAGGCCTTCCCGCGCCATGGGCTCGTCGAAGCGTTCGGTCTCCAGGGTACGGGGCTCGCAGGGGTCGACGTCATCACGACGCCCTGGGACGAGAAGCGACTGCGCGCCACGTTCGCCGAGGCCATCCTCAAGCGCCTGCCGTTCAGTCTGGCGCTCCTGTTGGAAAAGTCGCATACCCCGCAGCGCAACGAGATCGTGCGGCTGTCGGCTGTGCTGAAGCGCCGGTTGGAGCGGTTCACCCATGGGCGCGTGGCGCTGCCACCGATCGTCACGGTGGCTCACCACGACGCCCATGCTGCAGCCTTTTTCGTCTCGCCCTTCGAGGACGCCTCGGTCCTGGTCATGGACGGCTACGGGGACGATGCCTCGACCAGCGTCTACACGGGCCGTGCCAACCGGCTCGAGCGCCACTGGCACGAAGGCATCATCAACTCACTCGGCCTCGTCTATACGTTCGTCACGAAGTACCTCGGGTTTGCCGGCTTCTCCGACGAAGGCAAGGTGATGGCGCTGGCGGCACTCGGCGACGACAGCTACGTCGCGCGCTTCCGCGATATCGTCCGGCTCGATCCGGGCGGGCGCTACCGCATCAATCAGGACTATTTCAGCTACGCCAGGTTCGGCGAGTTGCGCCCGTTCACGCGCCGCTTTTTCGAGGTGTTCGGGCCGGCGCGCGAGCCCGGACAGGCGCTTGATCAGCGCCATCTGGCAATCGCCTACGCCCTGCAGAAGGTCGCCGAGGAGACCGTTCTGCACGTCGTGCGCGAGATGGAGCGGCGCTTTCCCTCGCGCAACCTCGTTTTGACGGGGGGCGTGGCGCTCAACTGCGTGGCGAACGCCCGCATTCTCGAGGAGACCGGCTTCCAGCGCGTCTGGGTGCCGCCCTGCGCGTCCGATACCGGCGCTCCGCTCGGCAGCGCGCTGTGGCACTATCACCAGACGCAGCAGGCCAAGCGCACATTCGAGCTAACCCATGCCTTCCTCGGGCTGGAATATTCGGACGCGCAGATCACGGCGGCACTCGCCGAGGCCGGCATTGTGTCGGAGCGGATGGAGCCGGCCGCTCTCACCGAGCGGGTGGCGCGGGACCTGGCGAAGGACAAGATCGTCGGCTGGTTCCAGGGCCGCTTCGAGATGGGGCCGAGGGCGCTCGGAAACCGCTCGATCCTGGCTTCGCCACGGGATGCCCGCATGCGCGATATCATCAACGCCAAGATCAAGCATCGCGAGGCGTTCCGGCCGTTCGCTCCGGCAGTGCTGGAGGAGCGTGCGGCGGAGTTCTTCGAGATCGGCCAGCCCGACCCGTTCATGACGATGGCCCCGCGCGTCAAAGCCGACAAGCTCGACGTCATTCCGGCAGCCGTGCACGTCGACGGGACCGGGCGCATCCAGACCGTCAGCCGCGATGTCAATCCGCGCTACTACGGGGTGATCGAGGCGTTCGGGCAGCTCACCGGCGTACCGGTTCTGCTCAATACGAGCTTCAACAGGCACGAGCCGATCGTGGCCCGGCCGTCGGAGGCCATCTCCTGCTACCTCAGGACGGGTATGGACGTGCTGGCGATCGGCGACCACTACGTCACCGACCGCAATCCGGAGGCTGTGGCGCGGGCACGCGCGTCGTTCTCGGGCGGCGTCTTCTCTGAGGTCTACGGCAAACGATGCGAGGGGTAGGTTTTAGGTTTTAGGGCTTAGGGGTTAGGTTTTGGCGGCTCTGTCACCGGGTAGTTCGGGCGAGCCGCGCCTGTTGGCTAGTTTTCGTTGTTCGCGCCAGACGAGTCGCGGGCGCTTTCTTTCTTTGCAGCGCGATATGCTTTCGACAGCTTGCGAGCCCGGGGTTGCACGTGTACCGCGGTCCGCTGTTTGCCGCTGCCAGCCCGCCGCGCCTGTGACCGGCGCTCCGCACTCTTGGGAGGGGATGCCTTTCGAGAAGGCGCTCGGCTTTCTCGAGGACGCGCCGCTGCTGGGGCGACTCGTTGCTCTGCAGCAATTGTCGCTCCGTCTCGCTCAGCGTCTGCAATCGATACGGGTGGCTCGCAATGCTCTGCAACAGCGCCGAGGCTTGCGTATTGGCGGCGATCTCGCCGCAGAAGTCTAAAGGGGGTTCGTGGCCCACCTCCTCGGGGCGCCCATCGGCGACGACATAGCGGCCGTTGCAGGTCGAAATGCGGGGTGGAACGCCGGTCAGCTCGAAGCTGTCGTAGGCTGCCTTCAACTCCTCCCAGAATCCGCCCCAAGGGCTCTGCTGGCGCCGTGCAAGGTTGGCCCCACTCATGCGGAAGGGAAAGACGTGCACGGGCACGTGCTCCTGGCCCGCCGCAATCGAGGCCTCGACGAGCGCAAAGATCTCCGAGATCACGGCGTCTGTCATCGCAAAGCAGCCGACGGACGAGCAGCCGCCATGGACCAGAATGTAAGAGCCGGTCCGCAACAGCGAGCGGTCGTGCGCGTTTGGAAAGCCGAGATTGAGCGAGCGCGGCCACTTGCCGGAGCGATGCAGCTGGCGCCGCGTCACGGAGTAGAACCCTTCCGGGCTCTGCTTGTCGCCTTCGGCGAGCTTCGGGCCGAGCGTGCCCGACCAGTTGCAGACCGGATAGGTGGCGAAGCGGACATAGCGCTCGCCGCGCTGCATCCACAGCTCCAGTTCGCTCTCCTCCTTGAAGATGCGGATGAGGATCGGCGTGCCGGGCACCACCTCCTGCTCGGCGAGGCGCTCCGCCTTGCGGCTCACGTCGGGGGTGCCGGGCAAGGTCGTGCCGGCCGCCGCCTTGCGCTGGCGCTCGATACGGTCGGGAGCGGCGTCCTTGAGTATAATGGAGATGGCGGCAGCCGGGGTCGGTTGCACGACGAGCCCGGACAGTACGAGAGCGACCAGCGCCAACAGGACACCGCGGACGCGGACATAAAGACCAAGCCTCGTGGGCTTGGCCCCGCCAACTTGCGGCCGGCCACGGGTTGATTTGGATAAGCGGTATGCGATCATGGCACTGCTGAACCCTGGCCGTTCGTGACCGCCGCACGGCGGACTGCGACACTGCCCCTTGTTAAAGGCGCTCGATGACGGTTTGTCGAGCCCTCAGAGACAATCGGTCCGGCAGATCGCAGCACCGACGTCTTCCTGATCAATTCGTTGCAAGTGCCGGTTGCGAGAAACAATTCTTCGTCAGCAGGCGGCTGCCGGTGCTGCCGGTGGCGCCGGGGGCGAATGTGTAGCGGCCCTTGCAGGTGCCGACCTGCGGAGGAATGCGGGTGGCCTCGAACAGGTCGTAGGCGGGCTTCAAATCGCGCCAGAAGCCGGCCCAGCGATGGCCTTGGCGAGCCGCGATCGCCGCCTCGGTCAACCGAAACGGAAAGACCTGGACCTGGAAGCGGTTCTGGCCACCACCGAGAGCGCCGGTGACGAGCGCCCAGATCTCGTCCACCACGGCGTTGGTCATGGCATAGCAGCCGACCGAAGAGCAGCCGCCATGCACCATGAGATAGCTGCCGGTGCGGGCATGGCTACGGTCGAGCGCGTTGGGAAAGCCCAGGTTGAACGAGCGGTGCCAGCGGCTCGCCGGGTTGAGCTGGCTGCGCGCGACCGTGTAGACGCCTTCCGGGGCTTGGCGGTCGCCCTGCCGCAGCTTGGGACCCAGTTCGCCGGAGAAGCGACAGATGGGGTAGGTGGCAAACAGCTCGAAGCGGTCTCCGCGCTGCAGCCAAAGCTCCAGCTCGAAATCTTCCTTGAAGACGCGGATGAACACGGGGGCACCGGGCTTGAAACCACGCTCGGCGAGCCGCTCGTCGCGACGGTCGAGCGGGGGTGTGCCGGGCAGCAGGAAGCCCGCGTGATAAACGCCCCAGCGCCAGGTGCGCTCGAAGGCCAGGCGGCGGGCGTCGGGGTCTCCGAGACGGGGCAGGAGGTGTTCGACGGCGAGCATCACGGCGAGCGTGGCCAGGATCGTGAACAGCACAAACCATGCCGCGCGATGTCGGCGGCTTGCGTCCTGGCGGTCCTCAGAGGGGGGCTCTGGCATTTTTCATTGCGCCTTCCGACACTCCTTCGGAGAGCCGGCCGGAAGGCGCGGCCTGCCGAGACTGAGGCCTGAACGTCTGCAAAGCGGGACGAGTACGCCTCGCTCCACTGGAGGATACCCTACTTTTCTCAACGGCCAAAGGCGAACACCGGACTCGTTCCGGTCGACTGCGGCGCAGGATCGGCGCCCGGACCGCCGAGGCTCAGCAGGCTACCGATACCGTCATAACCACCCGTCGAGATGCCGCTGGCAGCCTCGACGCTCGCCGGAATAGAGGCCAGCGTCCGCGACTTCTCGCCTTTGACCTCGACCCGCTCATGGGCGAGTTGCTGCTCGGCCGGCCGCGGCACGAACGGCTCCAGTTGCGGGCGCTGGAACGCCGGGCAGGCCCCGTTGGCATCGAGCCGGCGGGGATCGCCACGCATCGCGACGTTGACGACGTAGCGGCGCTCGCAGACGGCGACCGTTGGCGGCAGGCGATGCTGCTCGAAGTGGTCGTAGCCTTCCTTGAGGGTCTGCCAGAAGCGCGCCCACTTGTGCTGCTTGTGGCGCTCCATATTGGCGTCGGTCATGCGGAAGGGGAAGGCGTGGACCTCGAAGCGTTCCTGGCCACCGTTGAAGGATTCGCGAGCGAGCGCGTAGATCTCCTCCATCAGCCCATCGGTCATGGCATAGCAGCCGGCGGACCGGCACTTGCCGTGGACCATGAGGAAGTCGCCGGTTCGGCCGTAAGCCTGATCGTAGGCGTTGGGATAGCCCAGGTTGAACGCGACGTGGAAGCTGGAGTTGGGGTTCATCTGAGTGCGGGCGACGGAATAGAAGCCCTCGGGAGACTGCTTGTCGCCCTGCTGCTGCTTGGGGCCGAGGTCGCCCGACCAGTTGCAGATGGGATAGGTCTTGAAGTGGTAGAAGCGGCCGTCGTCGCGGGCTTTCCACACCTCGAGTTCGCTCTCCTCCTTGAAGATGCGCACGAAGATGGGGCTGCGAGCGTCCATGCCCTTGCGGCCCAGCATCATCAGCGTCTCTTTGGCCAGTGGAGCCTCGGCCGGCGTGATCTCGGGGGCGCCGGCACAGGCCGCGACGAGACTGCAGGCGGTGCCCAGCAGCACTGCGCGTCTCCCGGCTCGCACAAACCCGGCGAGATCGAACGAACTCATGACTGTCGTGCCCCTTTGCCCGCTGCAACGGCCCAAACGGGCCTGCCTGCACCGAGCCATGTCTTCCCTCGAGCGATGGCCTCGCTCGCCGTTTCCACCATCGTCATCGGGGACGGACGGCAGATCGGCCTTGCGCACCATCGAATCGGCATCGTTAACAAAGCGTTAACGCCAAACGTCGAGAAGCGCTACAGCGGATCGGCAACACTTCGACGATGTTTGAAGATCAAAGCCGAGGAATGCGGCAAGCTCGCGGCAACCGAGATCGGAATCTGAACGGCAAGGCTTTGGAAAGTCTCAACTATGTCAAAAGCTGCCCGACGACTCCCGGGCTGCACCCAATCACTAAAGCGTGCGGCCCATCGACAGGAAGCGCTCGTGACGCTGGCGGCGGACCTCGTCGGCGGGCTTGCCGGCGAACTCGGCCAAGGCTGTGGCGATGGCTTCGCCGGTCGCGGCGATCGCCGCCTTGCGGTCCCGGTGGGCGCCCCCCTCCGGCTCGGAGATGACGGTGTCGATGACGCCGAGGTCGGCGAGGTCCTGGGCGGTGATCTTCATCGCGGTCGCCGCCTCCTCCTTCTTGGCGCTGTCGCGCCAGATGATAGAGGCCGCACCTTCAGGCGAGATCACCGAGTAGATCGCGTGCTCCAGCATCAGGATGCGGTTGGCCGTGGCAATGGCAACCGCGCCACCCGAGCCGCCCTCGCCGATGATGACGGAGACGATCGGCACGCCCAGGCCGAGGCAGCAGTCGGTCGAGCGGGCGATGGCCTCGGCCTGACCACGCTCCTCGGCGCCGATGCCGGGATAAGCGCCGGCGGTATCGACCAGGGTGACGACGGGCAGACCGAAGCGGTCGGCCATCTCCATCAGGCGGACGGCCTTGCGATAGCCCTCGGGCATGGCCATGCCGAAGTTGTGCTTGAGGCGGCTCTCGGTATCCGATCCCTTCTCGTGGCCGATCACCATCACCGACTGGCCGCGAAACCGGCCGGGGCCGCCGATGATCGCCTCGTCGTTGGAATAGAAGCGGTCCCCGGCCAGCGGCGTGAAATCCTCGATCAGGGCAGCGATGTACTCGCCCGCGTGCGGCCGTTCGGGATGGCGGGCCACCAGCGTCTTCTGCCAGGGGGTCAGCTTGGCGTAGGTATCGCGCAACGTGGCGCGGGCCTTCTCCTCGAGCTTGCCGATCTCCTGGCCGAGTGCGACCTCGGTGTTCTTGTCGATCAGCGCCGTGAGCTCGGCGATTTTGCTCTCGAGCTCGGCGATCGGCTTCTCGAAGTCGAGATAGGTGCGCAGGTTGCGTTCCACGTCGGCGGCCTTGTCGGAGATGTCGGTCGGGTCGGGCTGGACTTGCCCGCATCCCCGAGTTCAATTGATGGGTGCGCCTGTTAGAACGGGGTGGCCAGCCGGTGTCAAGCAGACGGCTTGAGCAGCGTCAACGGCTGGAGCCGGCAGAGCCCGACGGAGCCGCCGGGGCGGCCAGCGGATGGTGGTCGTTGACGAGGCGCTTCAGGCGCTCCTCCAGGACGTGGGTGTAGATCTCGGTCGTCGAGATGTCGGCGTGGCCGAGCAGCTGCTGGACGGCGCGCAGGTCGGCACCACGGTCGAGCAGGTGGCTGGCGAAGGCGTGGCGGAGCACGTGGGGGCTCACCCGCTCGGGATCGAGGCCAGCCGAAATCGCCAGCTCCTTCAAATCGATGGCGAAGGCTTGGCGTGTCAGGTGCCCGGTCTCGCTTTTCGCCGGAAACAGCCATCGGGTGGCGACCGTCGCGGCGGCACCGTCCTCGGCGCGGCTGCCGAACCGGAGATAGCGGTCGAGCGCCTCGCGGGCAGCCGAGTTCAACGGCAC
>JBGSQO010000059.1:0-2134 GCA_041738055.1 Filomicrobium sp. | reverse complement strand
GATGGTGACCGCCCGCGAGCCGGGCTTCGACGAGGCCGCCTTCCGTCGCGCCTATGCCACGGGCGATCTCACCGTGATCGAGGCGACGGCGGTCGATACGCTCACCACGCGGATGGGCACGCATCAGATCATCGAGGGGCGGGTCGTGCGCGCGAGCCGCTACGGGCGCGCGATCTACCTAAATTTCGGGCGGCGGTGGACGGAGGACTTCACCGTCGTGGTCAAGGACGAAGCCCTGCGGCGGCACGCGGGATGGGCTGACCGCCTCACGAGCCTGAAGGGTCAGCGGGTCAGGGTGCGCGGGTTCCTCATGTCGTCGGGCGGGCCGATGATCGAGGTCGGGGAGCCCGCCGCGCTGGAGGTGATCGAGCCGGCGCGATAGTTGGCGCCGGCTCGGGTCGTCGGGTGGGTGGACCCTCAGAACACGAAGTCGTTGGCAGCCAGGTCGCTGACTTCGACGCCGACCAGCAGCACCTTGGTGCCGCCCGTCAAGTTCAACAGCGTGCCGTTCGCGACATCGGTGGCATTGGCCTTGACCTGGGCGAGGTTGTCATAATGGTTGCTGACGTCAACGCGGTCGAACCGGGTGTCGAAGTCCTGGACGCGGTCATAGCCGGCCCCCTTGTCCATGATGACGACATCTCGGCCGGGACCAAGGTTGAGCGTATCGTTGCCTCGGCCACCGTTGACGTAGTCGTTGCCAGTACCGCCAAAAATCACGTCGTTACCATCATTGCCAAACAGATGGTCATTGCCGTTCTGGCCATACAGGCGGTCGGCGCCGATACCGCCCTCCAGCCAGTCGCCCTGATCACCGCCGGCGAGGATGTCATTGCCCTGCTCGCCGTAGATTCTGTCGGCGCCGGTGCCGCCCATGGCACTATCGTTGTCGAGACCGCCATACAGGCGATCGTTACCGTCGAAGCCGTAGAGACGGTCGGCGCCGGCTTCGCCCATCACCTTGTCATGGCCGAAACCACCCTGCATGACGTCGTGGCCGGTTCCCCCGAACATCTCGTCGTCGCCCGTCAAGCCCTGCATGAGGTCGTGGCCGTTCCAGCCGATGACGAGGTCGCTGTCGACGCTGCCCATCAGATGGTCGGACGCGTCGGTGCCGCCGACGCGCTTCATGGCCTTGAACGCATCCTCCTGGATGTAATCGATGCCGGTGGTGCGCTTGATGATGTCGGAGAACTTGGTCGCCTGGATTTCGGCGATGAGGTCGTCCTGACCGGCCAGGCGCGTCTCGTAGTAGAAGCGGTCGCCGTCGCGGGCGCGGCCGAACTGATCGATGAGGATCTTCTGTAGGGTGGCGCCGACGAGGCCGCCCGGCACGCGGGTTTCGGCCAGCACACCGACCCACAGATCGATGTCGTCGACGCTCGCGTAGGCGCTTGTCAATTCGGCGACGACACTCGGGTCGGTCGATACATCGGCAAAGGAGTCATGCCGCTCGAGACCCAAAAAGGTGCGTACGTCGTTGAGCGCCGGGATGCCGTGGTCGCGGCCGCGCAGGATATTGAGGACGGCCAGATCGCGGAACATGACGCCGCCCGGGCCACCGCCGAACAGGAGGTTCCTGACGCCGTCGACGATCTTGGCGTCGAACTCGCTCGCGGTGTCGTGGAGGAGGCCGCGCACGATCGAGTCGGTGCCGCCGTCAGCGTCGAGATTGTCGGGGTGGAAGAACAGGTCACCGAGTTCGAGCTTGGCTGGAATCGTGCTGTCGCCGTCCTCCTCCAGGCGGGAGAACTCGTTAGGCAGCATGGTGTGGCCAAGACGGAATCCGGCGGTCGCGAACTCGTGCGAGACGTTGGGGTTCACATCGTCGTTGTAGCCGGTGTAGTCGGGCAGCACGTCGCCGATGAGATGGGGGAGCCACTCATCGTAGATGACCTTCTGCATCTCCGCCTCGACGATGATGCGTGCGGCCTTGAACAGCTGATCGTCGCTCCAGCCGGGGTTCAAGCCGGCGAGGCGATCGACCTGATAGTTGTGCTCTTTGAGCCAGATCTCATGGACGCTGGTCAATGCGATGTTCTCATCGCCGCGGACATCGCCGAACACGTGGGCGTTGAAGCGGGCCGGGCCGCCAAACAGGCCGGCGGCGGCGCCGACGCCGTGCACGGCCTCG
>JBGSQO010000055.1:0-3693 GCA_041738055.1 Filomicrobium sp. | reverse complement strand
GGGAAGCCGGCGGCCAGGAAGCGCTGCTGGGCGCGGCCCAAGTCGAGATCGACGACGGCTGCAACATGAATGCCGGCGGTGAGCCGGGCCTGCGACAGGTACATCGTGCCGAATTTTCCGGCACCGACAAGAGCCAGCCGAATGGGCTTGCCTTCGGCCGCACGGGAACGCAGCATTGCGTGGACGTTCATCGGTCTCAGGCTTTCCCGGTCGCATGGGTCGGAACAAGGGAGCCGACTGCACCACGGGCAGGCTGCCGATGGCAAGTGCAATCGGACCCGCTTCGTGCCTCCTCGTGCGGCACGGGCGGGCGGCTCGGGGAGCAACCTCATGGAGCGGCGCAGACTAGGGACCTTCGGACCGAGCGTTTCGGTCCTGGGCCTCGGCTGCATGAACCTGTCGGGCAACTATGGGGCCGTGAGCGAGGCGGACGCGCTGGCGCTGCTCGCGCGCGCCGTCGATCTCGGGATCGATCACTTCGATACCGCCGACATCTATGGAATTGGGCAGAACGAGGAGCTGATCGGTCAGTTTCTGCGCACCAGCCGGGCGCGGGTGAAGATCGCCACCAAGGTGGGCATCAGGTTCGTGCGCATCACGGGCGAGCGCTATGTCGACAACAGCCCCGCCTACATCCGGCAGGCGCTGGAGAACTCGCTCACCCGGCTCGGCCGCGACCATGTCGATCTACTCTACGTCCACCGCCGGGAGGCTGGGCGGCCGATCGAGGAGCTCATGGACGTGATGTCGCGCCTCAAACAAGAGGGCAAGATCGGCGCCATCGGCTTGTCGGAGGTCAGCGCCCCAACGATCCGCCAAGCGCACGCCTGCGCTGCGGTCAACGCCGTGCAGAACGAATACTCGATCTGGACGCGCGTGCCCGAGCGCGGCGTACTAGATGTGACACGGGATCTCGGTATCGCACTCGTGGCCTTCAGCCCGGTGGCGCGCGGCCTGCTGACCGGCTCTCCCCCCGAACCGGCCGGCCTCTCGCCGCGAGATTTCAGGCGCTCGAACCCGCGCTTTCTGCCGGAGAACTACGCCCGTAACCGGGAGGTCGCCGACAAACTGGCGGCCCTTGCAGCCGAACTCGGGCGGACTCCCGCCGGGCTCGCGCTGGCTTGGCTCATGGCCCGCTCACGCAATGTCGTCGTCATTCCGGGAACGCGCAGCCTTGCCCATCTCGAGGAAAACGTGCGGGGGGTGGAGTTGCCGCTCGGCCTCGAGGAGACCAAGCGGGTCGAGGCGCTGCTGCCCGACTGCTTTCCCTGGGGTGCGCGCTATTCCTCGGTACAGGCGCTCGGCGTCGAGGACGTGTGAAGATCAGCTGTCGGGCGCATCAGCCGTCCGCTTCCGATCGCGCCCACGGTCGATTTCGGTGGCAAGCAGCAGGGCGCAGACCGACAGGGCGCATGCGGCGATGAACCACGTCTGCCACAAGCCATAGCTGAAGGAGATCATCAGCCCCGTCGTCGCGAACAGGGCGAGCGCAAAGGGCTGGATGCGGTCCGTCAGTCTGGACGTCGCCCGGAGTGCCGCAAGGCCAATCGCCAGGAACAGCGCCGCACCGACAGCCCCCAACTCGTACCACACCTGCAGATAGACATTGTGCGCGTGATCGGCATAGCCCGACTTGAAGCCAGCGAGATCCTCGCGGGGTGGTTCATCTGCGACAACGGCGCGCATCGCCTTTCGCGTGGCGTCGGCGCCGACGCCGGTCAGGGGAGATTTGAGGACCTCACCTGCCGCAAGCGCCCAAATCACCACCCGATGCTGAGCGGACCGGAACAGCCACGGCTGCTCGTGCAAGCGGGCCTGAAACGCCAATAGCGCCAGAGGCACCACGAGAAGAGTGGCAACGACCCACGTCACCGTCAGCGCGCGACGGGTCGCGTTCACATTCAGTCGAGCGAGAAAAAACACTCCCAGACCACCGAGGATCGCCAATTGCGAGGATTGGTGCGAGCCCAGAAGTAACACGACGGCGGCGCCAATCACCACGACGGTCGCGACGACCCGTCCGCGCCAGCGATGGGCATCGAGGCTCGCCAGCATCAAGACAGGCCACATCAGCCAGATCAGCAGCGCCATACGACGGTTGAGATTGGTATCCGATAGTGCGCGGACGGCGCCCTTGACGACCCTGACGTGTTTTTTTTCGAGCGTCTCATGCAGCGAGGGGATCAGCGTCATTACGGCGCGCGTGATCGCCTGGGCCGTGAGGATTTCGATCGCCAGGAAAACCATGCCGATGGCCGTTGCAACGAGAAAGGCCTCGGCAAGAAAGTCGAGCTGGCGGGTGGAAAGTCGCGGCAAGTTGTCGTGCAGCAGCCAGACGGTCGCCAACGCCACTGCGGCATAAGCCGGCTTCAGCACGCTCGACAGCGGTGTTGCCGACCAAAGCGCGCTCAGTGCGGCAAAGCCGACGAAGGCGAAACTGGCGACGAGTCCGCTGCTCGTGGTCGACAGGCTGGGCGGTTGCGATCGGCGGATCAGCGTGCGCGCCAGGATGGCCAAGAGACCCAGGACCAAGACCGTCGACGTCGCCCGCGGCGACACGATCGCGACGCAGAGCACTACGAAAAGCAAGGCCCCGCCAAGCCACTGTCGGAAGACCATTGTCATCGACGGTTCGGCGTCCCTGCTGTTTGGATTGCGGCTTCAGCGCGCGCTTTGCAAGGCCCGCAGCGCACCCCGCGATATGCCAAGCCGCTCCGATCCCGCGCTGTTTCGACCTCACGTCAATGCGAACCTTTAGGCCAGCTCGAACCGGAGCTGTCAAGGCCGTGGGGCGACCGGTCGTGCGCACTGATCACAGATGATACAGCTGGACACGCAGCCGCCGCAGTCCTGGGCCTTCGAGGGGCTGTCCGCCCCTCAAGCATCCCGACCAGGGACTGGTCCCTGGACCCATCCTGGGAGTTTCTGAAGTCAGCGGTTTCAAAGGCCTCAGGCCGGAGGTGGAGGTTTGGAGGCAGCGCCTCCATGGGCTGCGATGCAGTTCGGTCATCAAGCAATGCAACAGCGGGCGATCCAGTCTTCTACAGAAGGACCGGCCACTTATCCGTTAACGGATCTTGCCGCCAAGAAAAAAGCCCACGGCTAAGCCGTGGGCTTTTTCTAACCAACTAACACGTAAAGAGGGGGCTGAATGACTTCGCAAGTTTCACACGTCTCGGCAGACCTGGCGACGACCTACTCTCCCGCGTCTTGAGACGAAGTACCATCGGCGCTGGGGCGTTTCACGGCCGAGTTCGGAATGGGATCGGGTGCAGCCACCCCGCCATAATCACCAGGTCGGCGGAGACGTGTGTTGACTTCTGGTCCGGCACATCGGCTGCCCCTTGAGCAACCGTGCCGTCTGGTCTTATTTCCGTGCGCTCACGCCCTGGCGATGAGCATTGCTTAATGAGAGCAATCAAGCCTATCGAGCTATTAGTACCGGTAAGCTACATGCGTTGCCGCACTTCCACACCCGGCCTATCAACGTGGTAGTCTTCCACGGCTCTCGAGGGAGAACTCGTTTCGAGGTAGGTTTCCCGCTTAGATGCTTTCAGCGGTTATCCCGTCCGCACATAGCTACCCTGCTGTGCCGCTGGCGCGACAACAGGTCCACCAGAGGTGCGTCCATCCCGGTCCTCTCGTACTAGGGACAGATCCTCTCAATTCTCCGACACCTACGGCAGATAGGGA
>JBGSQO010000030.1:0-1886 GCA_041738055.1 Filomicrobium sp. | reverse complement strand
GCCCCGCGCTGCCTTCGGCGCCTGTCCAAGCGCCTCAGGCCCCGCCGACCTCGCTCGATAGCAGGTCGCGCACGGCCTCCATCGGCACATCGCGCGAAATGAACGCCTGCCCGATGTCATGGGCGAGAATGAACGTCAGCTGGCCGTCCTTCACCTTCTTGTCCTGGCCCATCAGGCGGATCATCTCCTCGGCTGTCGGTAGCGGCCCGCCGGGGATGTCGCGGATGTGGGTCGGCAAACCGACCGCTGCCAGATGCTGCTCGACACGATCGCGCGTACCCGCCGGGCAGGCCCCGAGTCGCTCCGACAACCCGAAGGCGAGGCCCATGCCGATCGCCACGCCCTCCCCGTGCAGAAGCCGCTGCGAATAGCCGGTGTAGGCCTCGAGCGCATGCCCGAACGTATGGCCGAGATTGAGCAGCGCCCGCTCGCCCTGCTCGGTCTCGTCGGCGATGACGATCCGCGCCTTGGCCGTGACGCTCGTCTCGATGGCCTGCGTCAGGGCAACGGTATCGTTGCCGAACACCTGGCGGACGTTGGTCTCCAGCCAGCCGAAGAACTGCGCGTCGCCTAGCAGACCGTACTTGGCGACCTCCGCATAGCCCGCCTTCATCTCCCGCTCGGGCAAAGTCGACAGCACGTCCGTATCGGCGATGACGAGGCTCGGCTGATGGAACGTGCCGATCAGGTTCTTGCCCTGCGGTGTGTTGATGCCCGTTTTGCCGCCGACGGAACTGTCCACCTGCGCCAGCAGCGACGTCGGGATCTGCACGAAGCGCACCCCGCGCCGCAGGATGGAGGCGGCAAAGCCGGCGAGGTCCCCGATCACGCCGCCACCGAAGGCGACGACCAGATCGCCGCGCTCGAGCCCCATCTCCAAGAGCCCCTCGCACAGCGGCCCGAGTTGGGCGAACGCCTTCGTCGCCTCTCCGGCCGGCAGCACGATGGAGCCCTTGAGTCGGCCCTCCGCCCTGAGCGAGGCCTCCAGCGTCGGCAGGTGGTAGCGCGCCACGTTCTCGTCGGTGACGATACCGCACTTGGCCTTGCCGAGCCGGTGAGCGATGAGCCGCCCCGCCTGATCCAGCAGCCCCGGCCCGATCAGCACGTCGTAGGCGCGGCCCGGTAGCGCAACCGGAACCGTCCGCGCCCTCGTCTCAGCGACCGCTCCGGAATTGACGACTGTCGGCATGTCTGGCGGTTCCTCGCATGAGCGGCTCAGCCACTCCGCCCAGCCGGGGCGAATGGCCCATTTCGACGGCTACCTATCAGGTTCCCGACTCCCGCGCCAATTGGCGGCAGGAAACCAGCTTGTCGATGATTTCCGAGACGATCTGCTCATGGGGCACGTCGCGGCTTTCCACCGTCACGTCGGCCTCTGCGTAGATGGGATAGCGCTCGTTCATCAGGCGGCGCATGACGCCTTCCGGATCGGGCTGGTTCAGCAGCGGCCGGTGATCGCGGCGCGAGACCCGCTTCATCAAGACCGGAAGCTCTGCCCGCAACCACACGGAGACGCCATCGGCTCGGATGTTGGCGCGCGTCGAGGCGCTCATGAAGGCTCCGCCGCCGGTCGCCAGCACCTGTGGACCCGCCCCGAGCAGCCGGGCAATGACTTTTTCCTCCCGGTCGCGGAAATGCGGCTCGCCGTGGGTCGCAAAAATCTCGGCGATGGTCATGGTCGCCGCCTTCTCGATCTCGTCGTCGGCATCGACGAATGGCAATTCCAACTTGGTGGCCAGCCGCTTGCCGATGGCCGATTTGCCGCACCCCATGAGCCCGACCAGAACCAGCGAACGTCGGCCGAGGAGCTGTCGCAGGCGAACGGACGCGGGAAGTGGCGGTTGGACAGACTGGGCAGGCGCGGGCTGGGCAGGCGCGGGCTCGGC
>JBGSQO010000708.1:0-5728 GCA_041738055.1 Filomicrobium sp. | reverse complement strand
CGCCTCGGCCCGGCGCATGCTGCCCTCGGCGGCCGGTTCGACTACGGCGTGCTGAAATGCCTGCTGGCCGAACTATCCTGACCTGATACGGCTCTCGGGCTTGTCTTTAGTCAATCCGCATCACCCGCCCGGGTTGTATAGTGTGGTTCTCTTCAGAAAATTCGCTGGCGGGCCGAGCCAACGGCATCGCCCTATCCGGGAGGGCCGCCATGAGCTGGCCGATGTATGCCCGCGTCGAACGTCGGGCCTGCCGCATGCAGGAAATGATGGACCGGCTGGGCGCCGACGCCGTGACCCTCGTGCGCCAGCGCGAGGGAGAAGCCTTCGCGGAAGCGCGCACGCGCTGCCTGACCTGCATCAACGCCAACGAGTGTCTGAGCTGGCTCGACGCCGATCCGGCCCGCACCGAGGTCCCGGCATTCTGCCCGAACCTGCCGCTGTTCGAGGCCTGCCGGAAGCTGGGCTGAGCCCGCGGCGCCAACCTTGTTTCCCCCACGAGGTTTCACCGCGCAAAGCAGCAGAAGCAGCTCGCGAGGGCGAACAAGTGTCGGAACCGGAACATCAGAGGGCAGTGTCCGCAAATTAGGGGTTCAGCCGCCGCCCCGCTGGAAGGCGATGTCGAAGGCCCTGAGAAAGCCCGTGCGCTCGCCAGCTGTCAGGCCCTCGAAGGTGATCGAGACGCGGGCGCGCGGCAATTCGAGCAGTCCGCCCAACCGCACGCCGGGCTGGGGCGCATAGGCGATGACGGCGCGGCCCCCACCGACCTCCAGCCTCACAGGCTCGCCCAACGCGGCTGTCCGCGCGGCGACGGGACCAGCGAACGCCTCGATGCTTTTCACGTACTCGGTCGTCGACACGCTCATCAGCTTTTCGATGGCGTCCGGAACCGCCCCGGCGTCCTTGTCCAGCGCCACGCCTCAGCCTCCCGCGACCGGCGGCCAGACGGCCACTGCATCGTTGGCCGTCAACGCTTTCGACGCGCGCACAGCCGGGGCTTGAAACACGCCGTTCAGCAGTACGAGATGACACATCTCCGTCGGCACGCGGTGGGCGGCGAGCAGTTCGGTGATCGTCGTGCCGGCTGCAACCTGCACCTCGGCCACGTTGCGCTCGGCTCCGGCGGGCAGATAGCTGCCCAGCGACGCGTAGAGCTTCAGCTGGACCCGGATCGGCTCGCTCACAGTCCCCTCCATTCGTGCTTCCGTTCATGCTTCGTTGAGGCCATTGGCCCGATCGTCGTTAATGCTCGGTAACTACGCAAAATTGCGAGACCCCACCCCGCACATCATTAACTACCTCCAATGTCGACCTAATTGCGAGACGAGGTTTGATAAAAATCGATCCAACCCCGAAAGGTCTTTGGAAGGGGGTGCTGTCAAAACTGTCCTCAACGAACACCACGCAAAAGGGTTGAGGCGTATCATGACCACGAAAACCACCAAGCAGACCTCCTTCCTGCACAACGAAGACGGCACCACCGTCCCCGCCTTCGCACTCCTGTTCATGTCGATGTTCACCAGCATCGGCGGCGCCGTCGACGTCGGTCAGGCGGTTTCCACCCGCATGAAGATGCAGCAGGCGCTCGACGCGGCCACCGTCGCCGTCTGCACCCGCGGCAACCGCGATGCCGAGGACGTGCTGCGCGCCTACCTCGCCGAGCAGCTGGGCAAGTTCGGTAAGACCCTGCAGGCCGAGCCGGCCGAGGGCCAGACCGCCCCGCTGCCGACCGGCAACGAGGTGCAGCTGATCAATGCCGAATTCGATCCCGTCACCGGCGCCATCAAGCCGACGCTCGCCACGGTTCAGGACACCAACATCCTGAAGCTGGTCGGCATCGACCAGATCGACATCCAGGCCATCTCCAACGTCAAGTGCGGCTCCAAGCGCCTCGAACTCTCCCTCGTCATGGACGTCACCGGCTCCATGGACGACAAGGTCAGCGGCGTGCGCAAGATCGACTCGTTGAAGGAGGCCGCCAACGACGTCCTCGACATCTTCCAGTACAACATCGACGCGGGCGCCACCAAGATCGCGCTGGTGCCGTTCTCGGAGACCGTCAACGTCGGGGCGACCTATGCGCCGATGGTGCGCGGCAACATTCCCAACGGCACGTCGACCTCGACGACCAGCCCGAAGAAGACGCTGAAGTTCCGCAACAAGAACAACAACTGGGCCTACTACAACATCTCGAACTGCGTCTCCGAGCGCATCAATTCCGACAAGTACAACGACACCGCACCGGCCTGCTCGGGCGACACCTGCACCTCGCGCGTCGGCCTCGTCTACACGTCGAACGGCAACTGCGCGCCGGGCAACCTGCTCGTGCCGCTGTCCACGGACCGCACGATGCTGGCCAACGAGATCAACTCCTACTACCCGAGCGGCTACACCGCCGGTCACATCGGCGCGGCCTGGGGCTGGTACACGCTCTCGCCGAAGTGGGCGAGCGTGTGGACGAACAACGTGCCGGAAGCCCACAACCCGGAAGAGCTGATCAAGGCCACCATCATCATGACGGACGGTGAGTTCAACACGCAGTATAAGGACGGCGTGCAGGACCGCTTCCACAAGAACTCGGCCAACAACGGCTCCTCCAACTCGCAGTTCGAGAGCGTCTGCAACGGCATGAAGAACCCGACGAACGCGGACGAGAAGATCATCGTCTACACCGTCGGCTTCGGTCTTGACCCGAACGGCGCCACCGCGACCCGCCTCAAGAACTGCGCAAGCGACAACACGAAGTACTTCTTCCCCTACAACGGTGAGCAGCTGCGCGAAGCCTTCAAGTCGATCGGCAACCAGCTCGCCGCTGGTCAGGCCGGCCAGGCCATCGTCCAGGAGTGATCCGGCCCCATACGAAACGACGAAAGGGCGGCCCATGGGCCGCCCTTTTTTGTTTGCGCCTTCCGACACTCGTTCCGAGCGCCGGCCGGAAGGCGCGGCACCCAAAATGCAAAAGGGCCCCGTTGGGGGCCCTTCGCGATGCCTGGGTCTCAGGCGGCCTTGACGCCGAAGATGGGTGAATTCGTAACCCCCTCGAGCTCCTTGGATGATTTGCGTGCGACGCCGATGTACCGGACGCGACCTGCAACACGCGCCTTCTGAACTCCCAACTCACCGAAATCACGAGAAAACTTCGGGAATGCTAAAGGCTCCTTCTCGAGCTCTTCACACCACTGGCAGTAGTCCTCGAACAGCTCCGTTGCAGTGACACTCGAACCATCCTGGGTCTCGATCCTCTCCTTGTAGTAGCGTTCCACATCGCTCTCGGGAGCGACCAGTCTCTGCGGGGCCGGCGACGAAGCGGCGACCTTGGTCGCGTTGTCGTTAGCACCCGAACGCGGCTTTTCGATTTGAACGGGCGCCGGAGCAATGCTCGGACCCGCCACCGCTGCCGCAGCGGTGTTCACTGGCACCATGCGAGGTGCCGAAGGAGCCGGACGGTCATAGACCTTCCATTGGCTGAACGCGATGTACATGCCGAACCCGGAACCAACCTCGAGCAAGATCGCGATGAACAACGTCATGGCGAGCTGGATCTGCTCGATCTGGATACCGGTCACACTCGCCAGAACCTTCGCCTGAGCGTCGGTCTCCGACATCACGTGAGCCGTGTCGACGTTGGCCAACTTGGCCTGAACCGCCGAGATGCGCCCTTCGAGGTTCACCGACTGCTCCGCCGAGGCGAGCTCAGCCTGCAGGCCGGACACCTGCTGACAGAATGTGCGTCCATACGGACCCGTCACCTTCTGGCATCCATCGGTATCCCGCCACGCCTTGGCGACCTTGAGCCCCTCGATCTCGGCCTTGACGGTCAACGCCGGCCGGTGCTCGGGAACCCACTTGAGCTGCTCCTTGGCTCGGTCGAGATCAGCACGGAGATCCTTGTACTCCTGCTGCTCGGCCTGACGACCGCTGGCGACGTCGAACCGGTTCAGCGCGGCATGTCCGAATGCCGACGTGAACGAGTAGACCGTGACCACGCCCCACACCACAAAGGATGCGAGGGCCTGGCTCCAGGCTCTGTTTTTGATTGCGGCAAAGAAGAAGAACGGAACGAGCGCCTTCATACAGTCGGCAGCAACGCTGGCCGCGCCGTAGATTTGTCCGTCGATCTCGGTTCTTCCTAAACTCATACCAAAACGCCAGTTCATTGCTGCCGACACGGCGAGTAGTACGCCAGCCGCCAGAATGCCCAGGACTCCTAGAGCATGTCTCATTG
Organism: Filomicrobium sp.; assembly: GCA_041738055.1. Classification (GTDB taxonomy): domain Bacteria; phylum Pseudomonadota; class Alphaproteobacteria; order Rhizobiales; family Hyphomicrobiaceae; genus Filomicrobium. Next base: position 1,506 of record JBGSQO010000708.1, on the reverse strand, counting down.
CCCTCTCCCTCGAGTAGGGCTGGATCCGGAACGCGCAACGTCATCCAGCCTTCGGACTAGGGCCTGCCGAGAGGTTCGCAGGCACCGGCTCTTTTTGTTTTCTCTGCAGCCCTTGCGATACGTTGCTTCCCTTGAGCGTCCAGCACCGTCCCCAAACGGTAACCGGAAGGAAGTATCGTGTTGCATTCGAGTTGCATTGTGAGCCAGAGCTCTGTGTCGTCCTTGCACTTGCCACCGCTGCATTCGCCGCTTGAACGGAGCTGTGGACAAGGCTGACTATCTTCAGAGCATTCACGAAACTAACGCGAACCAGATCCCCTCTGAACATGAACCTAGGCGATTCGAGCCAGAGTGTTAAGTTTTTCAGGCCGCTACCGAGGGGCTGCTCTACCCGGACGGGAGCCTGAGTCGGCGTGGAGGCGGTCGCTCGACCCGCCGTCCACCAAGTTTGCGACGGAGTTACCCACAAGTTGTGGGGATTTTCCGGGCCGACATGCTGCATATTGCGCTGATGCGCGGAAGCAACACTCACTGAGTGATCCGCTCAACGCCTCGGTCCGACAGGGTGGGCGGGCCGGCAAACTCATCTTGTGGTTGTAGTGGGCACGGGGTAGAGTTAACGAAGAGACCGACTTCATTGGCGACTTGTCTTGGCAGTGACGTTATCACGTCGTATAAGGATTTTTGAGCTTGCTAATACTGCCCGCAGTCGGGAGCTTGGTTGAGCCGACCGCCGCTGGTCCAGGTGCGTTGCGGGCGGGGTGAGCCTCGGAGGATGTAGGTCATGCGTAGTGTTACGGGTTTCGTGCTCCTGCTGACCGGCCTCGGCGTTGGGGCCTACGCCTATTATCCCGAGACGGTCGAGCGCCACGTCCATCTCGCGCGCGTGACCCGCATCCTGTCGCCTGTTCCCACAGCATCCGGCGTCTCCGCCGACCAGGAGACCCGCTCGTTCTCGCCCAGTTCGCCGCTGCTCGGTGCCGGGCCAACCCCACCCGAGGCGACCACCGTCATTGCCGGCCGGACCGCAACGGGCAGCAGCGAACTCGTTCGGCCGTCGTCGTCGTGGCACACGGTCGTCAACCCGGCACGGATCTCGCCGTCGGGACAGCCGCGCTCGGGCTCCACCACGCCCAAGGACGATGCCGCGCGCTACGCCCTGATCCGCGATCTGCAGCGCGAGTTGAGGCGGACGGGCTGTTATGGCGGCGAGATCGACAGCGACTGGGGCGGAGCCACGAAGCGCTCGCTGGCCGACTTTTTGCGCCGGGTGAATGCTTCACTCCCGCTCGATCAGCCGGATTACGTTCAGTTGGCGCTGCTGCAATCGCACGCCGGCGATGTGTGCACGGGCAGTCAAGTTGCTGGCGCTGCTGCTGCGGCCGCTGCCGTTCGTCAGGTTGTTGCCGCACCAGCTCCACGCGTCTCGCGGCAGGCGAGCGGGGAGGAATTGGCCTCGACCACTGGTGGCGACGCCACGATGCCGGCTCCTCCCGCCCCCTTGCT
>JBGSQO010000693.1:0-2435 GCA_041738055.1 Filomicrobium sp. | reverse complement strand
CGGTGCCGAACAGCAGCGTCGCGGCCAAGACGAGGAAGGTGTAGGGCAGCTTGCGGGGGAAGAACGGGACGCTGGAGGGGCGGGCGCGGGTCAGGATCTGGGCCTCGACGGGCACGACTCCGCTGTCGGCGCGGGCGCGGTTGGCTTCGAACTGGGACTGCAGGCGTTCGAGTTCGGCACGCTTGGTCGTGGCGATCGCCTCGAGCTGGCGCAAGCCGACCTCATCGGTGGTGCTGCCGGCAACCTCGGTCTTGATCTTGTCGAGGCTGCCGCGGATGGCGGCCTCCTGCTCGGCGGCGACGAACGCCTCCTTGTCGAGGCTGGCGACGATATTGGCGATTTCGCCGGAGATCTGCTTCTTGATGGCGGTGAGGTCGGCGTTGAGCTGGCGGATGACGGGATGGGCGGGCTTCATGCTCGCCGACAGCTTCAGAAGGTCGCGCTCGACGGTGACGCGCTGCTGGATCAGGCTGGAGATCAGCGGGGAACGCTGCACCTCCGGGATGATCTCGGGATTGCCGCGACGCATGAGATCGCGCGCGGTGCGGGCGCGGGCCTCGGACGCGGTGCGGGCCGCATTCACCTTGGTCAGCTCGGTCGTCAGGTCGCCCAACTGCTGCTCGTTGAGCGGCGTCTTCTGGGCGCCACCGCGCAACAGGCCGGCGGACGCGCGGAAATTAGCGACCTTGGCTTCGGCCGCGCTGACCTCGCCGGTGAGCTGCTCGATCCTTGGTGCCAAGGCCTGCTGGACGCCATCGGTCTCGACGACGGTCGCCTTGGCCAAGCGCTCGCGATAGGCCTCGGCGATGCCATTGGCCACGTCGGCGGCAAGTTCTGGATCGGTCGAGGTGAAGCGGATGGTGATCGCCCGGCTCTCCTTGGGCGAATAGACTTCGAGCCGGCGGGTGAAGGCATTGAGGACGCGATCGGCCTCGGCCTCGCTGGTCTTGACCGAGACGAGCCCCAGGGCGCGCAACAGGCCATCCATGGTATCGACGGGGCCGAGCACCGGGTTGAATTCGCGCCGTTGGGCGAGGCCGTGCTCGGCAACAATGCGCTCTGCCAACTCCGAGGACATCAGGGCGCGGACGTGGGTGTTGACCGCCTCCTTGTCCATCCGCGATGCGACGAGGTCGGAGTTGCCCGCGCTGGCATTGGGAGCCGCGAACGGATTGGCGCCGCCACGGGCGACGATGGCCATCTCCGATTGGGCCTGGAACTGCGGCGCGATCAGCGACAGCCCGAGATAGGTGAGGCCGGCGGCGAGGAGCGAGAAGACGACGAGCTTTGGCCCGGCCCGCCGCAGCGATCCGGAAAGCGTCGTCAGGTCGATGTCGTCGGGCGAGGCGGCAGACGGGGTGTGCATGGTCCAACCTGGCGTGGCGCTTAAGGATTTGACCGGATTAAACGCTGGTTCGGGTAAGCATTCCCTTAATCGGCTCGAATAGAAACAATGGGTCAGCCTTTTTTAACCATCCGGGCGTTATTCCTCTGGGAGACAGTCATGAAGTCCGTGGCGAGGAAGCCAGATGCCCGTGCGTTCCCACATCCTTGTTCTCTGCTCGGTGCTCGCCCTTGGAGGCTGCGCCAGCAAGGGCCCGCTGTTTGCGACCGATGGCCCGCTCTTGAGCGGACTTTCGACCCCTGGATATATCGTCGAAGATGGCGTCGGCGGGCCGGTCCCGGTTGAGCACGTCGGTGAGCACCAGAGCTGGGGTGAGCCGGTCGTCATTCCCGCGGGGCTGCAGGGTCCCAAGGCGGTGGCCGAGACCGACGGGCCCTATCTGCTCGACACCGGCGACCAGTTGCGCATCTTCGTCTACGGCCAGCCCAATCTGTCGCGGCTCTACACCGTCGATCACGCCGGCCAGATCTCCGTGCCGCTGATCGGCAACGTGGCCGCCCGCGGGCTCACCACCAACGGCCTGGAGGGCGTCATCCGCTCGCGGCTCGGCGCCGAGTTCGTGCGCGACCCGCAGGTGACCGTCGACGTCCAGCAGAACCGCCCGTTCTTCATCCTGGGCGAAGTGCGCAACGCCGGCCAGTTCCCCTACGTCTCGGGCATGACCGTCGAGACCGCGATCGCCATTGCGGGTGGCTATTCGGAGCGGGCGAGCACGCGAAGCTACCGCATCACGCGGCGCATCGACGGCTTCGTCGAGCAGATCGAAGCGCCCGCCGACTACGTCATTAAGCCGGGCGATACCGTTTTCGTCTACGAGCGGTTCTTCTGACGGCGTGCCTAGTGGCCTGTCTCGCCTAAATCGCTGTTCTGGCCGAATCCTCTGACGATTTAGGCGCGACGCCACACTAGTCACGCCGAGGAGACAACCGCGGAGGTAGCCCCGTGACCCACTCGCTGCGCATCCTGCATGTCCTACGCGCCCCCGTCGGCGGCCTGTTCCGGCACGTCCGGGATCTGGCCACCGAGCAGG
>JBGSQO010000673.1:0-2450 GCA_041738055.1 Filomicrobium sp. | reverse complement strand
CGGCCTTGTCGACGGCGCTTGCCCGCCAGGGGCTGTCGCTGACCCGCTCCGGTGAGCGCTACGTGCTGCGCCGCCGCTTCTGAGCCACCCCCGGCAGGCAGGCGTGGCGCATCTGTCACGACCCTGACAGTCTCCTCGTGCATTAGGATTGGCCGTGCAGCCAAAGGCTTGCCCGGCGCGGTCCAATTGTGCCTCAGTGGAGGCGGGTTGGGCCGGGAGCAATGTGCGGGGTGGCTGTGAATAGTCGAGAGGGAGCGCCGATGCGGATCGAGCGGCAGGTGATGTTCTGGCTGATTGCAGCGGCGGCGCTGATCGGCCTGATCGGAGTGCTGAAGGAGATCCTGTTGCCGTTCGTCGCCGGCATGATCATTGCCTACGGCCTGAACCCTTTCGCCGATCTGCTGGAACGGCTCGGCCTGCCGCGGGGTGCCGCATCGGTGCTGATCGTCGTCGGCCTCATCGTCGCCTTCGTACTCGCCATGCTGTTCCTGCTGCCGGTTCTGGCAACGCAGATCGAACAGTTCGTGACGGCGCTGCCCGGCGAGATGCAACGCTTGAAGGCGCTTCTCGAAGCCTGGGCGCGCGAAAACTTCGGCGAGCGCTATCCGCAGGTGCAGCAGGGTCTCGATCGCGCCTTCGCCTCGCTGGGCTCCAACTGGGATACGATTGCCGCCTATGTGGCGCAGTCGCTGTGGACCCAGGGCCGCGCGGTCTTCAATGTCGTTTCGATCGTGCTGGTGACGCCGCTGGTCGTGTTCTACCTGCTGGTCGACTGGAAGCGCATGCTGGGCGAGATCGACCACTGGCTGCCGCTGGAGCATGCCGACGTGCTGCGCCAGATGGGCCGAGACATCAACGGCGCCGTGGCAGCCTTCATCCGCGGCCAGGGTACGGTGTGCCTCATCCTCGGGCTGTTCTACGCCGTCTCGCTGTGGGCGATCGGGCTCAATTACGGCGTGCTGATCGGGCTCGGCACTGGGCTCGCCGCCTTCGTGCCGTTCATCGGCTGGATCGTGGGTGCGACGACGGCAACCGCGCTGGCAGTGCTGCAGTTCTGGCCGGAATCGCTGCCCGTGCTGATGGTCGTCGGCGTGTTCCTGGCCGGACAGGCGCTGGACGCCGGTTTCCTGTCGCCCGCCATCGTCGGCTCGCGCATCGGTCTGCACCCGGTGTGGCTGCTGTTTGCCCTGTTCGCGTTCAGCTATCTGTTCGGCATCGTCGGCGTGCTGGTCGCAGTGCCCTTGGCGGCGGCGATGGGCGTGATCGTCCGCTACGGCCTGCGCGCCTACCTCTCCAGCTCCGTCTACCGCGGCGATGCCCCGGCCGGCGGCTGATCGAGAGGACACGACGACGCGGATGGGCTGCTTGTGGAAAGGGGGGAGCAATCCGCCCGCGGCTGTGAGGGAGGTTGCCGCCGGGCGCCCCCGTCCCGTACAGATGCGGTCTGCGGGGCCTCGGCGCCTTGTGCTCAATCGGCGGGACCTTCACGCGTGATGACCTCTTCCGAGCCCAAGCAGCTCGTGCTCGATCTTCCGCACAGCTCGGCCTTCGCGGCGGAGGACTTCCTGTCGAGCCGCTCCAATGGCGAGGCCATCGACCTCGTCGACGGCATGGCAAACTGGCCGCATCGGGCCGCCTTCGTCGCCGGACCGGCCGGTTCGGGCAAGAGCCACCTCGCCAACGTCTGGCGCCTGCGCACAGGGGCGACGATGGTGCCGGCCTCGGACATCGACGGTGACGGGGCCGCCGCCCTGCTGGAGACCAGTGGCGCGCTCGTTGTCGAGGACCTGCATGCCGGCATTCCCGACGAGCAGGCGCTGTTCCACCTCCTGAACCTGTGCCGGCAGGGGCGGGGCCACCTGCTGATGACTTCGCGGATCGCACCGGGAGACCTGGAGATCGCCCTGCCGGACCTGCGCTCGCGCGTGCGCTCCCTGCCGCTGGCCACCATCGCCGAACCCGACGAGGAGCTGTTGCAGGCCGTGCTGGTCAAGCTGTTCGCCGACCGCCAGTTGGTGGTGGAGCCGGCCGTCATCGGCTATCTGATGCTGCGGATGGAGCGATCGATGGCTGGGGCCGTGCAAGTCGTCGCCGAGATCGACCATCTGGCGCTCGCCATGCAGCGGCGCGTCACGCGGCAGTTGGCAGGCACCGCACTCGACCGTTTGGCCTCCTGCGAGGCACTGGCTGAACCGCAAGCCGACACTGGCCAGCCGCGTCCCTAACCAGAATTTCCGAAATGTGCCCTTGTGGTTTTCGGTGAAAAACCTGCTAAATCAAAAGACTCGAAGCAGGCCGTCGGTGACCGAGCCGAGACGGCCTGCTCAAGGGAACGGACCCGCCAGGGAGTGGACATGACGACGTCGAAAGGCCGTAGCCCGCGACCGCCGGCAAAGACGACGGCGCCCGCATCGGACAAAGCGCCCGTATCGGCGCGCCGACCGAAAACG
>JBGSQO010000663.1:0-4734 GCA_041738055.1 Filomicrobium sp. | reverse complement strand
CGCCTCGGCTCCCGTTCTGATGCTGCGCCGTTGCGCCGACTTGGCCGCCGAGGCTGTCGCCGGCTGGCTCTCCTCGACGAGGTCGTCGATCCGCACCTTCAGCCGCGTGGCACGCTTGTTGAGATCGGCCGCCAGCGCCTGCAATTCGCCAGTCGCCTTTTCCAGGGCCGCGACCTCGCTCGCAATCCGGCCAATGGCACGGGTGTCGAGTTGGCTCGGTGGCGCGGCCGGTGGCGCAACCGGCGCTTGTTGATCCACGACGACCGGCGGTTTTGCGGGAACCTCCGGCTTGCCAACGTCCACCACGACCGGCGGCTTAGCGGGTGCCTCCGGCTTGCCCACGTCCACCACGACCGACGGCTTTGCGGGTGCCTCCGGCTTGTCCACCTCCACCACGACCGGCGGCTTAGCGGGTGCCTCCGGCTTGTCCACCTCCACCACGACCGGCGGCTTAGCGGGTGCCTCCGGCTTGTCCACCTCCATCACGACCGGTGGCTTTGCCGGAGCCTCAGGCTTTCCCCCGTCCAACACCACCGGTGGCTTCTCGGGCACGACCGGCTTGGCGTACTTGGCCTCGAACGCCGCCCGCGAGATCAGCATCCCGCTTTGCGACAGGATGCGGTAGATGGCCTGCCCGTGCGCGGCCACGCGGTCGGCATGGCGGCGCTGAGAGATCAGCACATCCCGCGCGCGCAGCCAATCGAACTGGGTTTCGAATGCGTTGGTCTTCAGCCGATGCGGGTGGCGGTACCAGCCGTGATACAGGCCCAGCGCCGCATTGCGCGCCGAGATGTCGAGCCGCAGCGAGGCATCCGGATCGGCGAACAGATCGACGCCCTCGGCGCGCAAGCCGAGCTTGTCGGTGATCTTGGAGAAGTTCTCGTGCAGCGTCAGCTGCGTCTGGCCACGACCGTAGTAGGACTGCCGCGTGCGCGGATGCCGGAGGTGATAGGCCGTGGCGATCCCCCGCGCATGCAACTTCCTCACGCAGGCGACCGAGCCGGCATCGTCGACGCATTTGCACTCGCGGATCGGATAAATGAGGTGGAAGGACTCGTGGTAGACCGTCGCCAGGATGTAGGCGAGCCGCTTCAGGTTCTCGAGATCGGGCGTCGTGTCCCAGACGTTGATGACGGCATTGATCGCCGCCTCCTGGTAGACGTTGAGCCGCTTGCCCCCCTGCTCCCGGCGATAGAGATCGGCATACTGTGCTACGTAGGCGTTGCGGTCGACGCAACTGTCCCGCGTGCAGGCCTTGACGATCTGCCCGCCGGTCGTCACCTGCGGTCCAATGATTGGCGGCGATGCCGTGCCCTGACCGGTCCCGCTGCCGGGGCTCGCGCCGGTCCCTGAGCCCGCCCCGCCACCACTGACCTCCGGCCCGGTCGGCTGCGGAGAAGCCGCGGTCCCGGCCGCCGACTTGAAATTGAACACCAGCGTGTCCGGATAGAACCGCGCCGCCTCGCAGCCCTGCGGTCCCGGCACCGGCCGCTGGCCCTTCAGCACGACCCGCTCACCTCCGCGATCGACCGGACCGGCAACGTCATAGGCTTGCGCCCCACAGCGCTCCGAGAACACGAACGCGCGCCCGCTGTAGCCCTCCCCGCTCTTGGTGCCATCGAAAAGGACCGTGCCCGGCTTCACCAGGTCCGGCAGCCCGCGCCTAGGCTCCACATACTCGAACGCCCGTTGCGGACCGGAGGAGACGAGCCCCATCGTCGAGCCGCCATGGCTCCACAGGCTGGAATAGCGGGAGGCTGCTCCACCAACGGGCGCGCCGCCACCGGCACCACTGTCGGTTCCTCCCCCACCTCCGCCAGAAGGCGGCGCCTGATCCGTCCCGGCCACGGGGCCGCTCGGCGTACCCGGTGTCGGTTTCGAGGCCACGCCACCGATCGGACAATGCAGCCCCTCGCCGACCGGAACTGCCTTGCGCCCGGTCTGCTCGTAAGCCAGCACCATGTCGCAATAGAGCGGCACGGGCTTGAACCCGCGTCGCGGCGGCGCCCCGTTGAGCGTCACGCGATGTTCCAGATGCAGGTGTTGCGTCGTGGCGTTCTTGCCGGCCGAGCCGAAATCACTGGCGAGGTAGCCCAACGTCTGGCCCGCCCGGACGCGATCGCCCCGCCTCACCTTCAGCCGAGCCATATCGAGGTGCAGATAGCGGAAGCTACCGTGCCGATCGGTATCCAGATCGACCGAAAACGAGCCGATCTTGACGATCGTGCCGTCGTAGGCGGCGACGGCCTCGATGTTGGTCTCGTGGGTTCGCTTGTAGCGCGTGCAGGTCTCGGTCGTGCCGCCCCGGATGTCGAGCCCCTGGTGGATCGCCCCGCTACCACAGATCGACGAGCGCCCGCTCGCCCCGCGTTTCTCGCAGTAGGTGTCCCACCACACCTCGTTGTAGTTCTCGCCCGCGCACTGGTCGCCGGGATTGAACATGCCGCCCTTGCCGCGGATCTGCGAGTTGAGCGTCGTCGGCGCCTTGACGGGAAACGTCATGCCCGGCGCGTAGAGCGTATCCTCCGTGATGCCGGCGCCCCAGTTGTCGCGCAGCACGCCGGGGGGATGCACCTTGAATGTCGGCACGCTGTCCTGCGCAGAAGCCGACCCCGACACGCCCTGAGCCAGCACGGCGACAAGCCCGAGAAGCCCGACACCGACGAAACGGATGAGCAGGACGGCTGAGCGCGTGATCACAGCGGTCCTCCTCATTTGGGCTGGATGTGTTTGGCGCCGCCGGTCAGGCAGCGGCCGTCGGTGGCGCTGCACAGCAGCAAATCGTCGACGATCTTCTTGGCCGTCGGTTCATCGATGCAGCTGGCCGCTTGCAGGGCCTGCTCACCGTTGGCGTCCGGCTCCCGGCATTCGAACTCGACGCTATAGTGCGCGCCGGCAAACCCGAAACTGATGCGCCCGCCCGCGTAATCCTCCTCGAACGCCTCGATGTAATCGGGAGTCGGCGCAGGCGGCGCAGCTGCTTTACGACCAGGGCCACCCTCTGTGAAAACCTGATTGGACCCGCGCACCGTCACATCGAAGCGCTCGAACGCCATCTCCGCGACGTAGCCGTGACCGAGGTGCAGAACGGGCTCGCCCTCGGCAGCCTTGGCCGCCCGCTTCTGCCCGGAGCGCGCCACGCCCGGATCGACGATCTCCGGCGGCACGAACAGCGGAACCGGAGCAGGCGGCTGGCCCGCAGCCTTACGCGATCCGACCGGCAATTGCAGCCGCAGCGTCGACTTCCGGTTTTCGGAGGCAAACAGGTCGTTGATCCGCGAGGTATCGACTGGGGCAGGAACAGCTTCGAAGGTCGGGGCGGTCTGCGCCGCCGCGGGTGTCGCGAACGCAACGGCCAGGACCGCGGCCCCACCCCAAGCGGCAATCACTCGCGAGCCCGTCAACGCCAGGGTCCGCTCGCGAGTATTCGCTCCCTCTGGCCGCATTAACGCCCCCCGGGGCAAGACGCCTACCGAAACGGTTTGGAGAATGTCCTCTCCGTTTCAGAACGGTACTCTCCGCCATCTGCAGGGTCAACCGACAGCAGCGACGATCCTGGATCGTTTGCCACTTTGCTGTCACTCGAACGGCGCACAAATCGCGTGGCTCGGCACGGGCCGCCACCGCACTCCTTGACAATGACAGTCCGGCGGCACGATGCTCCCCACGCGGTCCGTCATCGGCTCCGCAGCGTTGGCTTTGGTGATTTGGAGGCGTTGATGTCGAAGCGTTTTGCACTCGCTGCGCTGGCAGCCATCATCATGGGTGCCGGCCTCGGCCCATCCGCCCTACGCGCCGACCCGGCCGCCTACACCGCAGAAGAGCTGGCGGACGCCAAGACATTCGTCGAAAAGCTCTCCCCCGCGCTGCGCGAGAAGCTCGAAAAGCTCGCCAAGGATACCGGGACGACCGTCGAGGCCGTGTTCCTCGATGCGCTCGCCTCCGCCAGCGAGGACACGCTGGGCAAGAACAGCGCCAAGCCGAACGTGGTCGTGCCGAAGTCTGGTGAGGGCGCAAAGGAACCGAGCGACACCCCCAACGTGCCGAAATGACGGGGGCAACCTCATGACGACCCGAACGTTTCGCTTGGTGTCGGGAGGGGCCATGCCTTCGAAGCTGATCCTGATCCTCTTGCTCCCTCTGACGGTGCTGACGGCCGTGAGCAGCCACCCGGCATTGGCGACCGACTTGGCGCAGGCCGGTTCAGGCGAACCGACGGCAAACGTCCGCTCCTTCCGCAAGACGAACGGTTCACGCGGCATGTCCAGCCGCAATCCCAACGTCCCTTCAGACCTCCCCGACAGCGAGCCCAGCATCAGGCCGAACCTGCCCCTCCAAGAGCCCAGCCCCGGCAAGGATACCGACACGAAGGATCAGGACTCGCTCAGTCCCACGGACCCCAAATGAGCCTGCATGCGAGTGGGCTGATGAACACGAGAAGGAGACCTGCAATGCTCGGTCCGTTTCTTTCGCGCAACCGGGCGTTGGGCTGGCTTCTCGGCGCGATGCTGCTGGCCTTGCCTGGGCTCGCCGCCAGCGCCGATGAGTCCAAGCCCATTCTCGAGACCGCGCCCAACGGCCACCGCGGCGCCGTCTGGGACGTCGCCTACTCCCGCGACGGCAGGTACCTGGTCTCGGCCAGCGACGACAAGACCGCGCGCGTCTGGGATACGACGACCGGGCAGACCCGCCTCGTCATTCGCGGCGAGATCGGCGAGGGCGATCACGGCAAGC
>JBGSQO010000657.1:0-1701 GCA_041738055.1 Filomicrobium sp. | reverse complement strand
GTCGCATCCGGAACTCAGAACGAGCCCGATGAGCATCAGGAACGCCAACACGCGAATGATTATCGACATCACGGCGCCCCCGCCCGATACAGACTCCTATATTAGCGATCTATTGATTCTGGCACCATCGCATTGTGGATCACCTGGCGGAACGCGGGGCGGGCGGCGAGAGGGGTCGCGATGTCTCTTCGTGGCGCGGAAGAACGGATAGCGAACGACGCTTTGCTGTCGCCCGAGCAAATGACGCTATCGGGGGTGTGTCACGAACGTACCGACGCAAGGAGGTGCGATGCCGTACGAGAGATGAGGGTCGGCCCCTCGAAGCCGGCGGTCAGGCGCAGGCTTCAAACCGCTGCAAGCTGCGATTGTAAAGAGCGATGGTGGTGAGCGTTGCAGAAACGTCGGGACATGATCCCGGCAGGTACGATGCGGGAAGGCGAGCGCAAGCGAACCGTTGCCGAAGCGTCGAAAGCGTAGAGACGACGTCGAAACCGGGGGCTCCCTGATCTCCCGGGATGAGTTCGGGGGACGACCTGATCCTGCCCGAGCGGCGTCCGGCGTGAAGACGGCGCGAGCCCGCATCAGGCTCTTGTAGGGAACGTGAGAACCTGTCGTTCCGATGCCAAGGGAGACGTCCAAACGGCTGAAACCGTCAGGACCAGAGTACCGATGCGGAGCACAGGGGCGGAGCGGTTCGTAGTAGGGACGAAGGTTCTGTAATGGGACTGGACCGAAGGGGCCGCGTTGTTCAGCGTAAGCGGGGCTCCGGTGGCACCGGTTTGTCGCTTGCTTGATGGCTCAAGGTCGATCTCGGCCGTCGGCAGTTCCGCTGTAAGCGGGGCTCCGGTGGCACCGGTTTGTCGCTTGCTTGATGGCTCAAGGTCGATCTCGGCCGTCGGCAGTTCCGCTCACGCGGCGGCGCGAACCACGTCGGTGTGGGCGGCTTTCCAGGCCCAGGGCGTGAGTTCGGCGAGGCGGCGGTTCGGCCAGCCGTCGACGAGTTTGGTCAGGACGTCGGCGAGCCAGGCTTCCGGGTTCACGTCGTGCCACTTGCAGGTCTCGATCAGCGAGGCGAGCACCGCCCAGTTCTCGGCGCCGAGGTCGTGGCCGGCGAACAGTGCGTTCTTGCGATTGAGAGCGATCGGCCTCATTGAACGCTCGACCGTGTTGGAGTCGATCTCGATCCGGCCGTCGTCGAGGAAGCGCGTCAGCCCTTCCCACTGGTTCAGCGGGTAGCCGATCGCCTCGGCCAGCGGCGACCTCCGCGGCAGCAGGGCCCGGCGCTGCTCCAGCCACAGCCGCATAGCGTCCAGCAGCGGCTTGGTGCGCAGCTGTCGCGCCGCCTGGCGCTCGCAGGCGCTCAGGCCGCGGATCTCCGCCTCGATCTCGTAGAGCGCGGCGATCCGCTGCAGCGCCTCGCCAGCGATCGGTGCCGGCCGCTCGCGCGCGATCTCGAAGAACCGTCTGCGGCAATGCGCCCAACAGTACGCGAGGATCACGCCCTCGCCCGTCCCGCCTTCGATCGCCGGGGACTTGGCCACCTTCTTGTAGGCGATGTAGGCGTCGGTCTGCAGGATGCCGCGGAAGTCCTTCAGCAGCGAAGCCGCGTGCTCGCTGCCCCGGCCTGGCGCGTAGGAGTACACCACCGCCGGCGGATCGGCGCCGCCCCACGGCCGGTCGTCGCGGGCGATCGCCCAGAAG
>JBGSQO010000631.1:0-2389 GCA_041738055.1 Filomicrobium sp. | reverse complement strand
GCCGTCAGCATCAGCGCGCAGGCGAGGCTCGCCGTCAGCAGCAGGGCGATATCGCCGCGCGTGCCGTCGCGTCCGGTGGTGGGGGTCTCGAGGGACATCGCGTACCGCTTGTTCGGGAGGCTCAACACCCTTCCCGACGCGGCACGCAAGCAGGGAAGGCGCGAGACGGCGCACCCGGCAGGGCCGGGCGGGCCGAATCAGTCCGAACAAGTATGGGCGGGATGGGCGGCAGTGACCAGTGCGCGGCAGGCACAGGTCGCAGTGAACCTCAGCGGGCGGAAAGCGACTGTTCCCCCTCTCCCCGTTCTTCACGGGGGGAGGGGACGCCGGCTCGAGCTGTCTCAGTAGCGGTAGTGGTCCGGCTTATAGGGGCCGGTCTTGGCGATCCCGAGGTAGTCGGACTGGTCGGGGGTCAGCTCGGTCAGGTGGGCGCCGATCTTGGCCAGATGCAGACGGGCGACCTTCTCGTCGAGGTGCTTGGGCAGGGTATAGACCTGCTTGGCATACTCACCGGTGTCGCGCTTGGTCCACAGCTCGATCTGCGCCAGCGTCTGGTTGGTGAACGACGCCGACATCACGAACGAGGGGTGGCCCATGGCGTTGCCGAGGTTCACGAGGCGGCCTTCCGACAACAGGATGATGCGCTTGCCGTCCGGAAACTCGATCTCGTCGACCTGCGGCTTGATGTTGTCCCACTTGTAGTTCTTGAGGGCGGAGACTTGGATCTCGTTGTCGAAGTGGCCGATGTTGCAGACGATCGCCCGGTCCTTCATCGCCCGCATGTGGTCGGCGGTGATGATGTCCTTGTTGCCGGTCGCCGTCACGAAGATGTCGGCGATGGGGGCGGCATCGTCCATGGTGACGACCTGATAGCCTTCCATGGCCGCCTGCAGGGCGCAGATCGGATCGATCTCGGAGACCATCACGCGGCAACCGGCGTTTCGCAGCGAAGCCGCCGAGCCCTTGCCGACGTCGCCGAAGCCCGCGACGAACGCAACCTTGCCGGCCATCATCACGTCGGTGCCGCGACGGATGCCGTCGACCAGCGATTCACGGCAGCCGTACAGGTTGTCGAACTTCGACTTCGTGACCGAGTCGTTGACGTTGATGGCCGGGAACAGCAGCTTGCCGACCTTGGCCAGCTGATAGAGCCGGTTGACGCCCGTCGTCGTCTCTTCGGACACGCCGCGGATGGCGCCTGCGAGCTTGGCGAACCAGCCCGGCTTCTCGGTCAGCGTGCGGCGGATGAGGGCGAACAGGATCTCCTCTTCTTCCGAGCCCGGCTTGTCGAGGAAGGCGGTGTCGCCCTGCTCGGCGCGGAGCCCCAAGTGGACGAGCATGGTGGCATCGCCGCCATCATCCAGGATCATGTTGGGCACGCCGCCGTCAGACCACTCGAGGATCTTGCGGGTGTACTCCCAGTAATCCACTAGGCTCTCGCCCTTGATGGCGAACACGGGGATGCCGCCCGCGGCGATGGCGGCTGCTGCGTGGTCCTGCGTCGAGTAGATGTTGCAGGAGGCCCAGCGGATGTCGGCGCCGAGGGCAGCCAGCGTCTCGATCAGCACGGCGGTCTGGATCGTCATGTGCAGCGAGCCGGCGATGCGGGCGCCCTTCAGCGGCTGCTTGGGGCCGAACTCCTCGCGCGTCGCCATCAGACCCGGCATCTCGGTCTCGGCGATGCGGATTTCCTTGCGGCCGAAGTCGGCCAGGCCGATGTCCTTGACGACGTAGTCGGGGGTCGTGGTCATTGCGGTGTCCTTCGCTCGTTGTCGAGTGCGCAGTGGCCCGTGCGCCGAACCGTTCGGTCGCGGTGCGAGGGCCGGTCGTGCCGGATCGCGGGCCAGTTACGGTCCGCTCGCCGTTGGCGCACGGCCAAACGGTCGCGGTTGTCGAACTAGGCGCTCTCTATAGGCGGGGCTGCAAGAGATCGCAATAAGATATAAGCAAGTCTTTATGTCTCATGCTGGAGAGGTGGCCGGCGAGGCTTGGCCACGTCCGTCGTCTCACACCGCAACACTCTGCAAGGATTAGACAAGCCTATAATCTGATTGGGAATTTCATTTACGACCTAGCACCAACTTGTTCGGCATTGTCGGGATGTGTCGGAAGCTCCGAACAGAGGCCAGTCATGCGTCAAGTCTTTCGCCGATCCCTGTCGACCAGCGCTGGAACGATGGGCCAGCAGGTCCGCGCGTCAAGCCCGATCACCCGGTCGTTGGCGATTGCAGGCCGGTTCGTGGCCGATCGCTCCGGCGACATCGCGATGATGTTTGGCTTCATGATCATCTTGCTGCTGACGGTCATCGGCGGCGCGGTCGACTTTGCCCGCTGGCACCAGGCGCGCGCGATGACCGTCGGCGCCGTGGATGCCGCGGTTCTGGCAGCC
>JBGSQO010000630.1:0-13351 GCA_041738055.1 Filomicrobium sp. | reverse complement strand
CGCAAGTCCGTGCACGAGCCGATGGCCACCGGCCTCAAGGCCGTCGACGCGCTGATCCCGATCGGCCGCGGCCAGCGCGAGCTGATCATCGGCGACCGCCAGACCGGCAAGACCGCCATCATCCTCGACACGTTCCTCAACCAGAAGCCGATCAACGAGGGCACCGACGAGTCCGCCAAGCTGTACTGCGTCTATGTCGCCGTCGGCCAGAAGCGCTCCACCGTCGCCCAGTTCGTCAAGGTCCTCGAGGAGCGCGGCGCACTCGAATACTCCATCATCGTGGCGGCCACTGCTTCCGACCCGGCTCCGATGCAGTATCTCGCCCCCTTCACCGGCTGCACGATGGGCGAATACTTCCGCGACAACAAGATGCATGCCGTGATCGCCTATGACGACCTGTCCAAGCAGGCCGTCGCCTACCGCCAGATGTCGCTGCTGCTGCGCCGTCCGCCCGGTCGCGAGGCCTATCCCGGCGACGTGTTCTACCTCCACTCTCGCCTGCTGGAACGCGCCGCCAAGATGGGCGACGGCCATGGCGCCGGTTCGCTGACGGCGCTGCCGGTCATCGAGACCCAGGCCAACGACGTGTCAGCCTACATCCCGACCAACGTGATCTCGATTACCGACGGCCAGATCTTCCTCGAAACCGACCTGTTCTACCAGGGCGTCCGCCCGGCCGTGAACGTCGGTCTATCGGTGTCGCGCGTCGGCTCCTCGGCCCAGACCAAGGCGATGAAGCAGGTCGCCGGCAAGATCAAAGGCGAACTCGCCCAGTACCGCGAGATGGCCGCCTTCGCCCAGTTCGGCTCCGATCTCGACGCCGCGACCCAGAAGCTGCTCGCCCGTGGCGCCCGCCTGACCGAACTCTTGAAGCAGCCGCAGTTCTCGCCGCTCAAGATGGAGGAGCAGGTCTGCGTGATCTTCTCCGGCACGCGCGGCTACCTCGACGCCATCCCGGTCGCCGCCGTCGGCCGCTACGAGCAGGCGCTGCTGGCGTCGCTCCGTGGTCCCAACGCAGGCATCCTGGAGTCGATCCGCGCGTCCAAGACGCTCGACCCGGCCACCGAAAAGCAGCTGATCGCTGTTCTCGACGGCATGGCCAAGAGCTTCGCGGCCTGATCCGATCGCGACTGCCCCGGCCTCAGCGGGCCGGGGTCATGCACGAAACGCGGGGCCCGGCTCCGCCGGGTGAGGAACCGGTCGCACTTGTGGCGACGGGCTGACCGAATGGGAACGCTCGAATGGCGAGCTTAAAAGACCTGCGAAACCGGATCGCCTCCGTCAAGGCGACCCGCAAGATCACCAAGGCCATGCAGATGGTCGCGGCCGCCAAGCTGCGCCGTGCCCAGGAAGCCGCCGAGGCCGCCCGCCCCTATGCCGAGCGCATGGACCGGGTGCTGGCCAACCTCGCCTCCCGTATCGCCAACCCGGAAGGCGCTTCTCCGCTCCTCGTGGGCACCGGTAAGGACGACGTCCACCTGCTGGTGATGATGACGGCAAGCCGCGGCTTGTGTGGCGGCTTCAACTCCAATATCGCCAAGCTGGTCCGCGCCGACGCCCGTCGTCTTCTGGCCGCCGGCAAGACGGTTAAGATCATCGCGGTGGGCCGCAAGGGTTCCGACAACCTCAAGCGCGACCTCGCCAAGCAAATCATCGAGCTGGTCGACCTCAAGGGGCTGAAGCAGATCGGTTACGACACGGCCGCCAGCCTCTCCGACAAGCTGCTGACGATGTACGCAAGCGGCGAGTTCGACGTGGCGACCATCTACTTCTCCGAGTTCAAGTCGGTGATCGCCCAGAAGCCGGTCGGCCTGCAGCTGATCCCCGCCCGCCTTCCCGAGGCCGGCGCCGAAGGGGCCGCCCGCAAGGACGGCGCGGCTTACGAGTACGAGCCGGAGGAGGACGTCATTCTCGACTACCTCCTGAAGCGCAACATCGGCACCCAGCTGTTCCGCGGCCTCCTCGAGAACGCGGCGTCCGAGCAGGGCGCGCGCATGTCGGCGATGGACAGCGCCACGCGCAACGCCGGCGACATGATCAATAAGCTGACGATCACCTACAACCGTCAGCGCCAGGCGAACATCACCAAAGAACTCATCGAGATCATCTCGGGCGCCGAGGCGCTCTGACCGAACTGAAAAGACGAGGAACGGGTCATGGCTGAGAACAAATTTGGTCGCATCAGGCAGGTGACGGGTGCCGTCGTCGACGTGCAGTTCGACGACAACCTGCCGGCAATCCTGAACGGCCTGGAGACGATGAACCAGGGCAACCGTCTTGTGTTGGAGGTTGCCCAGCACCTCGGCGAGAACACGGTGCGCACCATCGCCATGGACTCCACCGAGGGTCTGGTGCGCGGCCAGCCCGTGACGGATACGGGCCGCCCGATCGCCATCCCGGTCGGCGAGGCGACGCTGGGCCGCATCATGAACGTGATCGGCGAGCCGGTCGACGAAGCCGGCCCCATCGTGGGCATCGAGATGCGTCCGATCCACGCCACTGCGCCCGCCTTCTTCGAGCAGTCGACCGAGGCCGAGATCCTCGTCACCGGCATCAAGGTCGTCGACCTGCTGGCCCCTTACGCCAAGGGCGGCAAGATCGGCCTGTTCGGCGGCGCCGGCGTCGGCAAGACCGTTCTGATCATGGAGTTGATCAACAACATCGCCAAGGCCCACGGCGGTTACTCGGTGTTCGCTGGCGTCGGCGAGCGCACGCGTGAAGGCAACGACCTCTATCACGAGATGATCGAGTCGAAGGTCAACGTCGATCCCAAGCACAATGGCGGCTCGGCGGTCGGCTCCAAGGCCGCCCTCGTGTACGGCCAGATGAACGAGCCGCCCGGCGCCCGCGCCCGCGTCGCGCTGACCGGTCTGACGGTCGCCGAGTACTTCCGCGACCAGGGCCAGGACGTGCTGTTCTTCGTCGACAACATCTTCCGCTTCACCCAGGCGGGCTCCGAGGTGTCGGCGCTGCTCGGCCGCATCCCTTCGGCCGTGGGCTATCAGCCGACGCTCGGCACCGACATGGGCGCCATGCAGGAGCGCATCACCACGACCCAGAAGGGTTCGATCACCTCGGTGCAGGCCGTGTACGTGCCCGCCGACGACTTGACCGACCCGGCTCCCGCCTCGACCTTCGCCCACTTGGACGCGACCACCGTGCTGTCGCGCGCCATCGCCGAAAAGGGCATCTATCCGGCCGTCGACCCGCTCGACTCGACCTCGCGCATGCTCGACCCGCGCATCGTCGGTGACGAGCACTACAACACCGCCCGCCGCGTCCAGTCGATCCTGCAGCGCTACAAGGCGCTCCAGGACATCATCGCCATCCTCGGCATGGACGAGCTGTCGGAAGAGGACAAGATGACGGTCGCCCGCGCCCGTAAGATCGAGCGCTTCATGTCGCAGCCGTTCACGGTCGCCGAGGTGTTCACCGGCTCGCCCGGCAAGCTCGTCGACCTCGCCGACACCATCAAGGGCTTCAAAGGCCTGTGCGAAGGCGATTACGACCATCTCCCCGAACAGGCCTTCTACATGGTAGGGTCCATCGAGGAAGCCATGCAGAAGGCGGAGAAGCTCGCTGAGGCGGCCTGATCCGACCGGCGCTCCTCGCGGGAGCACAACTGAACGGGAGGACTTCGAATGCCGTCTGAAATCCAGGGTAACAACGACGACCACAACTTCGGCAACTGCTGCGAGGAGCTGAAGGAGGCGATGAGCGGCGAGGAGTTCGAGCCGCTGATCACGGTCGGCGGCGACGGAGTCCTCTATCTCTCGGTCGGCCTCGTCGACTTCGAGGACGAGGAGCCGGGCATGGTCGATCACCCGCTGTTCTTCTGCCCGTTCTGCGGCACCAAGCTGCAGACGCCGGAAGAGGTGCAGGAGAAGGCCGGCGACGGCGAGGATGACGAGGCCACGGCGTAAGCCGCAGGCTCGGCTTCACCCGTCGGTCACTTGCAAAGCGCCGCCGCTGCGTCCAGCCCCTCTCACACGGGAGGCATGAGACCGGCGGCGGTGTCCTGATGCGAACACGTTGAAGGTTTTTGAGCCATGGCAGGCACGTTCAAGTTCGAGCTGGTGAGCCCCGAGCGCATCCTTATGTCGGTCGACGCCGAAGAGGTGGTGGTGCCGGGCTCGGAGGGCGAGTTCACGGTGCTGCCCGGCCACGCCCCCGTCATCAGCCAGCTCGCCCCCGGCGTGCTGCATGTGAAATTGCAGAACGGCAAGAAGGGCGTGTTCGTCCGCTCTGGCTTTGCCGATGTCACACCCGACACGCTGACGGTCCTGGCAGAGCGCGCGTTCATCGTCGAGGAGGCCGACCCGCGCACCCTCGACCGCGAGTTGGACCTTGCCCAGAAGGCGATGGCCGAGGCCGATACCGACGAAGCCCGCATGCACGTCGGCCGCGCCATCGAGCAGCTGAAGGCGCTCCAAGCCGGCAAGGCCGCCTAAGTAGGCTAAGACAGCGCCGGGTCGCTATCCATCCGCTTTCGTGAACTCGACCGCCGCTGCTCGCCGAGCAGCGGCGTTGTTGTTTTCGGCAAGAAGACGGGGGGCCTTGCCCCCTCGACCCCCACCAAGGGCTTAGCCCTTGGAACCATTACCGGGAGTTTGGGGCACGCCGGTTGCCCAGTTGCAGGTAAACGGGTTGATCCCCCGCGCGGGGTTCGGGGGCGCATCCAACACGAGTTTACTCAGTGTTGGCAGGGCAGAGCCCCCGCCTTCACTTGTTGGCTGACGGACCCTCAGCTTCTTTTGACCCCGAACATCGTGCTGTCCGCCGATTGAACGAACAGGTTGGCGAGAGCGTCGTCGATGTTGTCGGTGGTGAATTGCGGATTGATGCCCTCGAACTTGCACGAGGCCAGCACCTGCTCAATGATGAACTTCGGCTGGAAATAGGCGAGCGGGGCATTGTTGTCCCGCATGCCCTTCAGCACCCGCCTGAAGATGTCGTCCGATAGTGCGAGGTTGTGCTTCTTGGCCATCCCCACAAAGACCTTGTGGAAGAGATTCTCGGGCGGCTCCACGGTTTCGAGCTTGTAGCTGATGCGGCGCTGGAATGCCGGGTCCATCAGGTCGTTGGGATGCAGGTTGGTCGAAAAGATCACGATCTCGTCGAACGGGATCATCGCCGTCTTGCCGGTATGCAGGGTCAGATAGTCGACGCGGCTGTTCAGCGGCACGATCCAGCGATTGAGGATATCCTCGGGCTTGGCACGCTGACGGCCGAAGTCGTCGATCAGAAACGTTCCATTGAGCGCTTTGATATGCAGCGGCGCCTCGTAGAATTTGGCGATCGGATTGAACTTGAGGTCCAGCATTTCGACCGTCAATTCGCCGCCTGTGACGACCATCGGCCGGTAGCAGGCAACCCAGCGCGGATCGAGGCGGCTGCGGCGCAGGTTGGTGGCACCCGTGCTGGTCGGCGCTTCGTCGACGATCCGATGAACGGTCGGATCGAAGACCTTCATGATCTCGCCGTTGATCTCCACGCAGTAGGGCACGTACACGATGTTTTCGAACACTTTGCCGACGATCTCCGCAATCGTCGTCTTGCCGTTGCCGGCCGGTCCGTAAATCAGAATGGCGTTGCCCGAATTGACCGCCGGCCCCAATCGCTTGAGGAACCGCTCGGGCATGACGAGGCCCGCAAACGCCTGCTCCAGCTTGGCGCGCGAAATGACTTCGTTGGTGATGCGCTGCCGCTGAATGCGCTCCTGGTAGTCCTTGAGCGACACCGGCGCCGGGCCGAAATATTGTCCGCGGTTCAAGGCATCGGCCGCCCATTCGCGCCCAGCCCGGGTCAGCGTCACGCGAATTTCGCTGCGGGCATTGATTCCGGACGCCGAGGCCAGCGTCTCGACCAGCTTGCGATCCGTGGCAGACTTCAACAGCTGGTCGACAACCGTATTGGACAGCTTCATCACGCGAGACAGCTGCGATGCCGTCTCGATGTTTTCCGAATACATGCCCTTCAAGGCCAGCTCGAGCAGCATCACGGAGTCGATACCGGTGCCGGCCAGGGTCGTCGGCACTTGGGGTGCATCGGCAAGCACCTCGTCGATCTGGTCCTGGGTGAGGATGCCGAGGGCGACGAGACTGTCGCCAATGCGTCCACCGGTCGATCTCTGATGATTGATCGCCCGGTCGATATCGGCGGCCGAGACCATACCCTTGGCGACCAGAAAACTGCCGATGTTCATCGCTACCTGCCTCTGCCATCCAACTCACATGGACGACGACAGTAGCGTGAGAGGGTAAACCATCTCCTATCCTGACCAGATGGGGTCCGCGGGGCCGGAGGCGCCCACGGTGTGTCGTCCAGATCTCACCCTGCCTTCGCCAGCCCCCCGAGTTCGGCGACGACGGCGTGATAGACATCGCGCTTGAACGGAACGATGAGGCCGATGAGTTCATCGACGGCGGCCCATCTCCAGGCGTCGAATTCGATATGGTCGGGGTTGTCGGGGGTGATGTTGACGGCGCTGTCGGGACCTGAAAAGCGCATCGCGAACCACTTCTGCTTCTGGCCCCGATAGCGGCCCTTCCACACGGTGCCGATCAGATGCGGCGGCAGGTCGTAGGTCAGCCACGCGCGGCTCTCACCGATGATGGTGACGTCCCTGGGCTTGATCCCGGTTTCTTCCTCCAGTTCCCGCAGTGCGGCCGCGCGCGGGTCCTCGCCCTCGTCGATCCCCCCCTGCGGCATCTGCCACCACGAGCCTTCGCCCTCGGGGTCGTTGGCGGTTCGTGCCCCGGCTCGCCGGCCGACCCACACGAGGCCGCCGGGATTGACGACCATCACGCCGACGCACGGGCGGTAGCCGAGGCTGGAAGGGTCGATAGCCATCATGCGGTCTCCTGGCTGATTTGCAGCTTCACCGCGTTTTATACCGACCCGCTGAAGGTTTTACTCTTCGTCTGTGCGGTCGGAGAGACGGTTTCGCTCGGGATTTCGCCGTCCGACACTCGTTGCGAGCGCGCGTCCAATTCCGTAGGATCGCAAAGCGCTCTAGTGGAGCAGGCCGACAAGGCCAGGAGCGAGGCCATTAAGGGCGAACACGCTCCAGCATGTCCGTGCGCGAAACGCCGTGCCGAGCCGGTCGCTCTGTGCCGCGTCAGCCTATCCGTACATCGTCGCCGACGGCGATTTCGCCCGCCGACACGACACGCGCATAGACCCCGAAGTCCGAGTGCCCGTAGGTCCGCAGCAGCGTCTGCGGGATCGCGGCATCGCGCGCGCCCGTCTTCGGATCGACGTTGGTGGCAGCACAGCGCTCGGTGCGCGAGAACACCTCGAGATCGACGCCCCCGACGCGAATGGTCTTGCCGACCCACTCGAATTCCCGCCATGGCGCCAGCCCGGAGAGCACGACGTTGGGCCGGAACCGCAACGGGTCGAGCGTCCGTCCGGCCGCGCGCTCCACCTCGGCGAGCGAGCCCCGGCTGACGATGTGCAGGCACTTGTCCTTGACGTCGGAGAAGCTGTGGCCCGGCGCCGCGACGATCTTCGGCGCCCCCCGCAGGCTTTCGGCCAGATAGGCGGCCAGGAACTGCTCGATCATCTGCCGCCCGATGAGCGTCTCGAGGGCGCCGCGTGCCACTTGCCGCCCGCCGCGCGAGAGGGTCAGGGTGCGGGTCTCCTCGTCGAATGCCGCCTCCAGCGTGGCGAGTTTTTCGTCGCGCATCAGCATCACGAACACGATCTTCGGCAGATGCTTGGGGGCTTCGGGATCGAACCGCCCCGGCCCGTTCTCGATCGCCCACTCCCGGTCGAACGGGACGGTCTCTCCAGGCGTGAGGGCGATGCGCGCGAGAGGCTGCGGCGACAGTCCCTTGACCGGATAGCGGTAGAGGGAGTCGACTGTGACGTCTGACATGGCAGAGATCCTGATGGGCATCAGCGGCATTGCCGCACCGCAAGAGGGTGCCCCTTTTGGCGCCAGCCGACAACACCATATCTAGAGGGCGGATGATCGGACGGTGCCGCTGAGGGCCGGGTCTATTCGCGAACGCTGGATAATGTAGGCGGCGTTGCCGCGCCGACAGGGCGGTAGTTGCCGAGCCGAGGAGACAACGCATGAATTTCGACCGCTACACCGACCGCGCCAAGGGCTTCGTGCAATCGGCCCAGAGCCTCGCGCTACGCGAAGGCCATCAGCAGTTCACGCCCGAGCATCTCTTGAAAGTGCTGCTGGAGGACGAGGAGGGCCTCGCCAGCGGCCTCGTCAATCGCGCCGGCGGAGATGCCCGTCAGGCGCTGCGGGCGATCGAGCAGGCCCTCGCCAAGCGGCCGAAGGTCTCGGGCGCGGGTGCCGGCCAGCTCTACATGGCAGCCGAGTTGGCTCGTGTCTTCGATAGTGCCGAAAAGATCGCCGAGAAGGCCGGCGACAAGTACGTCACCGCCGAGCGCCTGTTGATCGCCGTCGCCATGGAGAAGGGCTCGGACGCTGGCCGCATTCTGGCTGAGGCGGGTGCGACGCCGCAGGCGATCAACGAGGCCGTCAACACCATCCGCAAGGGCCGTACCGCCGATACGACCTCGGCCGAACAGGGCTACGACGCGCTGAAGCGCTATGCCCGGGATTTAACCGAAGCGGCGGCAGCCGGCAAACTCGACCCCGTTATCGGCCGCGACGAGGAAATTCGCCGCACGATTCAAGTCCTGTCGCGCCGCACAAAGAACAACCCGGTACTGATCGGCGAGCCCGGCGTCGGCAAGACGGCGATCGCCGAGGGCTTGGCGCTGCGCATCATCAAGGGCGACGTACCCGACAGCCTCAAGGACAAAAGGCTTTTGTCACTCGACATGGGCGCGCTGATCGCGGGCGCGAAGTATCGCGGCGAGTTCGAGGAGCGCCTGAAATCCGTGCTGCAGGAGGTGCAGTCCGAGGAAGGCCGCATCGTGCTGTTCATCGACGAACTGCACACCATCGTCGGCGCCGGCAAGGCGGAAGGCTCCATGGACGCCGGCAACTTGCTGAAGCCGGCGCTCGCCCGTGGCGAACTGCACTGCGTCGGCGCCACCACGCTCGACGAGTACAGGAAGCACATCGAGAAGGATGCAGCACTCGCCCGCCGCTTCCAGCCCGTGTTCATCAACGAGCCGACGGTCGAGGATACCGTCTCGATCCTGCGCGGGCTCAAGGAGAAGTACGAGTTGCACCACGGCGTGCGGATTACCGACAGCGCCCTGGTGGCGGCCGCGACGCTCTCTCACCGCTACATCACCGACCGCTTTCTGCCCGACAAGGCCATCGACCTGGTCGACGAAGCCGCCTCGCGCCTCAAGATGGAGATCGACAGCAAGCCGGAAGAGCTGGACCGGCTCGATCGCGACCTGATCCAGATGAAGATCGAGCGCGAAGCCCTTAAAAAGGAAAGCGACCAGGCCTCCAAGGATCGGCTGGCCCGCCTCGACAAGCAGATCGCCGACGTGGAGGAGCAGAGCCAGGCCCTGACCCAGCGCTGGGAGGCCGAGCGCCAGAAACTCGGCTCCGCCCAGAAGATCAAGGAGGAGCTGGAGACGGCCCGCATCGAGCTGGAGCAGGCGCAGCGCCGTGGCGACTACAACCGCGCGGGCGAGTTGCAGTATGGCGTCATCCCCGGGCTCGAGCGCCAGCTGAAGGATATCGAGGGCGCCGAGACGGACGGCCTGCAGGTGATGGTGGAAGAGGCGGTGACGCCCGATCATATCGCCGGCGTCGTCTCGCGCTGGACCGGCGTGCCGGTTGATAGGATGCTCGAAGGCGAGCGTGACAAGCTGTTGAAAATGGAGGACGCACTGGCCAAGCGCGTCATCGGCCAGATCGAGGCTGTGACGGCTGTCTCGACCGCCGTCCGGCGGGCGCGCGCAGGCCTGCAGGACCCCAACCGCCCCATCGGCTCGTTCATGTTCCTAGGCCCCACGGGCGTCGGCAAAACCGAACTGACCAAGGCCTTGGCGAGCTTCCTGTTCGACGACGAGCAGGCGATGGTCCGCATCGATATGTCCGAGTTCATGGAGAAGCACTCGGTCTCCCGCCTGATCGGCGCTCCTCCCGGCTATGTCGGCTACGAGGAGGGCGGCGCGCTGACCGAAGCTGTCCGCCGTCGGCCCTATCAGGTCATCCTGTTCGACGAGATCGAGAAGGCGCACCCGGATGTGTTCAACGTCCTGCTCCAGGTGCTCGACGACGGCCGCCTGACCGACGGCCAGGGCCGCACGGTCGACTTCAAGAACACGCTGATCATCCTGACCTCCAACATCGGCGCCGAGCATCTCGTCGCCCTCGAAGAGGGCCAGGACGTGGATGCCGTCCGCGATTTCGTCATGGCCGAAGTCAAGATGCGCTTCCGCCCGGAGTTCTTGAACCGCTTGGATGATATCATCCTGTTCCACCGCCTGCGCCGCCAGGAGATGGGCGCCATCGTCGACATCCAGATGGCCCGCCTGAGGAAGCTGCTCGTTGATCGCAAGATCACGGTCGAGCTGTCGGAGGATGCCCGCACGTGGCTGGCCAATCGCGGCTACGACCCGGCCTATGGCGCGCGGCCCCTGAAGCGCGTCATCCAGAAGACGGTGCAGGACCCGCTTGCCGAGCAGATCCTGGCTGGCGGCGTCAAAGATGGCGACACCGTCCGCGTCGGCGTCCGCGACGGCGTCCTGACCATCAACGACTGGCCGGTCAAGACGGCAGCGTGACGACGCGAGGGCCTGCGGGTCGCCATTAGACGCCAGGGGGGAGGTGAGCTAAGCTGCCCGCCTCCCCTTGAGCCACAGGGACGCGCGCCATGGCCGACGCAGCCGAACGCCTCGCAACGTACCAGGACGTGCTCGACGCCCCGGCCCACATGGTGGCCGAGGTTATCGGCGGGCGCCTCTACACGCATCCCCGGCCAGCACCAAAGCACGGGGTCGCACACACGGCCCTAACCTCGAAGCTCGTGCCGCCCTTCAACTTCGGCGACGGCGGCCCCGGCGGCTGGCTTATTTTGGTCGAGCCGGAGCTGCACTTTCCGGCCGGACCGTCCGAGGTCGATATCTTGGTCCCCGATATTGCCGGATGGCGTAACGAGCGCATGCCCAGGATCCCGGAGACGGCCTACTTCGAAATCGCCCCCGACTGGGTCTGTGAAATCCTGTCACCTTCGACGGCCCGCCTGGATCGGGGCGGCAAGCGCGAGGTCTATGCCCGCGAAGGCGTGACCCATCTCTGGCTCGTCGACCCCATCGTCCGGCAGCTTGAGGCATTCGAGTTGCGCGGCGCCCAGTGGGTGCTGCTGGCGACGATCTCGGGCAGCGAGGAGGTGGCGGTCGCCCCCTTTGGAGCCGTACCGTTCTCGCTGGGAAGCCTGTGGCGGGATTGACGCGGCCCCGGACGATCGCGGTGCGATCCCCCCGCCAAGTGGACAGCCCAACACGGGCCTGCCCAGTGTTGGCCGGAAAAGTTCTATTTGTTCTTCTGCATGACGGGCGCCCGCCGCATGAGTTCGTCGAGTCGTGCCCGCTCGCGCTGGTAGTCGTTCAGCTCGCGCCCGCCAAGCTGCCGCTCCTTGGGCACCTGGATCGACATCGGATCAACGAAGCGCGTGTTGACCAGGATCTCGAAGTGCAGGTGCGGCCCCGACGACAGGCCCGTCGAGCCGAGGAAGCCGATCACCTGCCCCTGGCGCACCTTGACACCGTCCTTCACGCCGCGTGCAAAGCCGGACATATGCGCATAGGTCGTGGCATAGCCATTGGCATGCCGGATGCGGACATAGTTGCCGTACTGGCCCTTGCGCCCGGCGAACTCGATCGTGCCGCGACCTGCTGCCAGGATCGGCGTTCCCGGCACGGCGGCCCAGTCGACGCCCGTGTGCATGCGCCGGCGGTTGAGCAGGGGGTGGAAGCGCATACCGAAGCCCGACGTCAGCCGCACATCCGCGCCACGCACCGGCTTCCTCATGAGAAACCGCTTGGAGTTGTTGCCGCTGTCGTCGAAGTAGTCGACCTCGCCGTCGGCGCCGCGATAGCGGTAGAACCGCGACGTCTCACCGCCGCTCGTGATCTGCGTGTAGAGCAGCTCGCCCGGCGGTCCATCGTTGACGTTTTCATCGTTGAAATCGAAGAAGAATTCGATCATGTCCCCGGCCCGGATCCGGCGGCCGAAGTCGATGTCGTAGGCATGCACCTTGAGGATCTGCATGATCGTCTCGGGCGCGATGTTCTGCAGGAGTGCAGCGTAGTAGACGCTGGCATAGAGGCTGTTCTGTAGTGCCTTGCCGTCGTCGGCCCCGGCTTCGAGGGCCAATCCACCCTTGATCGGGGTGTTGGAGGCGATGAACTCGCCCGTGTCGGAGCGTGAGACGGTCACACGATGGTCGTGTCCTTCGCCGTAGACGCTGACCGCGATCGGTTCCATGCGATCCGGCTGCGTCAACGAGGGCACAACCGTGATGTGCACCTCGTCGTGTTCGGTCACCGTAGGGTCGGGCATCAGAGCGCGCGCCGCTTCCACGATGGCATCAGCGATCCAGGCTTCGCCGCCGTTGCGTTCGATAACCTTGGTCAGCGGCTCCCGTCCGGAGGGCGTGACGATGATGCGCCGCGCGTTCTCTAGGCCGCCGCTGGGCTCCTGGCTTTCGACGACCGTTTTGGTCAGGACCGTCGTGTTCGGCGGCGGCAGGCGTGAATCTGTTTCGTCGAGTTGCTGTTCAGTGCCCCCACCGAGAGTGGAGCCCTGCTCGTCGGCAGCTGGCCGGTCCGCTTCCAATCGCGCCCGCTCGATGATCTCGGCGACCTCTCGATTGTCGAGCTCCTGCTGGTCTTCACCCGGTAGAATGCCGCCGAGAAGTTCGACGACTTTGACCTCGACATCCTTGCGCGCCTCGATGCCTGGTGCCACCTGCTCTCCGCTCGCGATCGGATTTGCATCGGCGTAGAGCTTGAACGGGTTGAAGGCCGGGATGACGTCTGCGTAAGCGTCCGCCACGGGCGCAAGCCGTGCAACGACGCGCAGATACGGCTTGGCGTAGATGTAGACCCGGCCATTCCGCCGCTGCCTCAGACTGTCATGGATGACGAAACGGGTCGACACCGCTCCGCTCGTCAACGCCAGCTTGTCGGTCTTCGGCACCGCCCAGCTCAAGCCTTCCGAGCGACGCATCTGCGGCAGGATCGCGGGTGCCATGGCGCCATCCTGCAACCGGCGGATCGCCGGCATCAGCCCTTCGCCGCCCTCTTCTGTGTCGGTCGAGCCGGCGATGACGGCAAAGATGGCGACGGCTCCCACCGCCCCGGCCAGGCACGTGCTGACCAGCCAGCGGAACCGCTCGCCCTTGCGCGTCTCGGCGCGGTCGCTGTCGAACATGTTGCGCAGGCCGTC
>JBGSQO010000575.1:0-4006 GCA_041738055.1 Filomicrobium sp. | reverse complement strand
CGTGCGCGCGCGCGATGGTCATACGGGCGCCCGCCGCAGGGGCGATATCGGCATGCAGTCGTTGCGCGGCGGCAGCGTCGTCGGCGACCATACGGTCATCTTCGCGGGCGAGGGCGAGCGCATCGAGATCACCCATCGCGCCGAGGATCGCTCGATCTTCGCCAGGGGAGCGGTCAAGGCCGCGCTGTGGGGGCGAGGGCGGTCGCCCGGCCTCTACTCGATGATGGATGTGCTCGGCCTTTGAGCGACACCGCGCGAGGGCGCGGACAGACGAGAGGACATAGACGGGAATGAACAACGTGCTCGTGCTCGTTCGCCACGGCCAGAGCCAGTGGAACAAGCTCAACCTGTTCACCGGCTGGCGCGACCCCGATCTCACCGAGCAGGGGATCGCCGAGGCCGAGCAGGCCGGCCGCTTGCTGAAAGCGCAGGGTCTCAGCTTCGACATGGCCTATACCAGCACGTTGAGGCGGGCCCAGCGCACGCTCGACCTGATGCTCGAAGAGCTTGGCCAGACCGACCTGCCGATCGAACGGGACGCCGCACTGAACGAGCGCGACTATGGCGAATTGTCCGGGCTGAACAAGGACGAGGCGCGCGCCCGCTGGGGCGAGGAGCAGGTGCTCGTCTGGCGGCGCAGCTACGATATCCCCCCGCCAGGAGGGGAGAGCCTCAAGGACACGGCGGCCCGCGTTCTGCCCTACTACAAGACTCGCATCTGGGCGGACGTGAAGGCCGGCAAGAACGTGCTGGTGGCCGCCCACGGCAACTCGATCCGCGCACTCATCATGTATCTCGAGGAGTTGTCGGCCAAGGAGATCCTGGAGCGCGAAGTGGCGACCGGCATGCCGATCGTCTACCGGCTCACCCAGCACGGACACGTCCAGGACCGCCGCGACCTCGTGGCGTGATCCCGGAACCGAAGTCGGGTCTCGGCCAACCCGCCCGAACAGCCCCTCACGGCAGATCGACCGTCACGCGCGCGCTGTCGATGACTTGGCCGGCGCGCAGAACCTCAGCGGTCGCGGTGTAGCGACCGGCTTTCCAGCGGGGCTCCTTCAAGCGCACCCCGGCGAACGACAGACTTGATGCCAGCGGCTTGGCCGCCGCTTCGGTCGTGCGGGACACGAGTTGGCCCTCGGGACCGCGCAGGAGCAGCCGCAGGATATCGCCTTCGATCACGTTCATGACCGTTGCATAAGCGATCAGCACCGCGCTGGCAGCTTCGGGCGGGGGCGGGAGATTGCCGCGCTCGATGGCGTTGTTGTCGGGCTTCTCGCCCGTGATGCCGGCGACGAGGATCTGGCCGGTCCGGTGAGCCAGCGCCGCCGCTGTCTTGTCGTCCCACAGTCCCTTGGCCGATGCCGGCTCCAGGAGACAGGCGCCCGCCGGCTCCCCGACCGTGAAGGGGTCGATGACCTTGCCGTTGTGGCGCACCGACAGGTGCAAGTGCGCGAAATCGGCCTTTCCGGACGCGCCGACCACGCCCAGCGGTGTGCCGCGTTCGACTTTTTCTCCACCCTTCACGAGAACGCTGTCGCGCTTCAGGTGGCAGTACTGCGTTTCCCAGCCACCGCCGTGATCGACGACGAGGCCGTTGCCGCATTCTTTGCCGTCGAGGACCGACAGCGGAACCGTCTTGCCATAGTCCCGCAGCAACAAATCCGGCATGCCGTCGCGCTGCCCCTTGACGAGACCGGGGGCAGCGGCCAGCACCTTCGTGCCGGCGAGATCCGTGCGCCAGGCGGGAACGCGGAAGTCGACCCCCTTGTGGCCATCATAGGTGGCGCGACCACAGGCGTAGTCTTTTACGCCTTGGCCCGGATCGACGTCGACGTAGTTCTGGATGAAGCAGGTGCGCCCCGGCTCGCAGTCGATCGGCAGGGCGAGACGCGGCGCGTCCGAAGCGTGGGCGGCGCAGGCAACGAGCGTCGACAGAAGGGGGAAGAGGCCCACACGCACCGATCTCGGCCGCGTCGCAAGAGACGGTCGGTTCTGCATGGGCCTGCCTTCGCTGCGGGTGAGGGATGCCGTCAGGGCTTGATGTAGGTGTAACCCTTACCCTGCAAATAACTCAGCTCTGCGACGCCCGACGGCACGATGTCGTCCTTGAACACCTCGAACAGGTCCGTCTCGTAGTTGATTTTCTTGGCCTTCAGCGTGTTGGCGCAGACGGCGAACGAGGTGTTCTGGGTCTTGAGGCTCGTCACTTCGGCCTGCAGCTTCTGGTCCTTGACCGCATCGCGCAGCAGGTTGAGGCCGTCGCCGTGCATCACGACCTTGACCTCGATGTTGTCCTTACCGACTGCGGTGATGTGGTTCTGGATGTTCTTCAGGGCCTTGATGTAGGCCGTACCATCGCCGCCGTCATAGTTGACGTGGTAGACGACCTTCTGCTTGCCGTAGCGGTCACCCTCGGCCTGGGCCGATGCCATCGTCAGCATCAATGCAAGTGCGGTCATGAACAGGCTTGCCAGCGTCTTCATCGAGCGTTGTCTCCCGTGTCGCGCCCGGTCTCGTGGCCGGAGCGTCGAGTGTTGCTTCGTGTCGCCGGCAACGCCTCCAACTGGGACTGTTCGGCCTGCGACAAATGAATCCGATCATTACGATTGACGAATGTCAAATGACGTTGGTGCGCCTGGGCTGAAACGGTGGCTTGCCGGGCGAACGGCGAGCCGCTAGCTGTACCCACCAAACTTCGTCCAAACGTCGCGAACCACCACACACCACGACACTTTCCGGGGAGCACGACCCTCATGGCAACGCACAAGCTGCTTCTGCTGCCGGGTGACGGCATCGGCGTCGAGATCATGGCCGAAGTCGTCAAGATCATCGCGT
Source organism: Filomicrobium sp. (assembly GCA_041738055.1). Classification (GTDB taxonomy): domain Bacteria; phylum Pseudomonadota; class Alphaproteobacteria; order Rhizobiales; family Hyphomicrobiaceae; genus Filomicrobium. Next base: position 1,168 of record JBGSQO010000575.1, on the reverse strand, counting down.
TTCTGAATGCCGGCACCGCTAGCGCCCGGTTCGAGACCGAACACGATCTCGTCGGCGGCGCGGCCATCGACGCGCACGGCGTGGCCATTACCGATGCCGCCATGGGCCGGGCGCTGGCCGCCGACGCCATCATCTTCGGTGCGGTGGGCGGCCCCAAGTGGGATCACGTCCCCTACGAGATCCGCCCGGAAGCCGGCCTCCTGCGCCTGCGCAAGGACCTCGACCTGTTCGCCAATCTGCGGCCGGCGATTTGCTATCCCGCACTCGCGGCCGCCTCCAGCCTCAAGCAGGAGATCGTCGAGGGCCTTGACATCCTCATTCTGCGCGAGCTGACGGGCGGCACCTACTTCGGCGAGCCCAAGGAGATCGTGACGCTGGAGAACGGCCAGAAGCGCGGCGTCGATACGACCGTCTACACGACGTTCGAGGTCGAGCGGATCGTGCAGATGGCGTTCGATCTGGCCCGCAAGCGCGGCAACCTCGTGCACATGGCGGCGAAGTGGAACGTGATGCGGACGGGCGTGCTATGGCGCGACGTGACGGTTGCCACCCACAAGGCCTATGCGCCGGACGTGAAGCTCGAGCTGATCCTGGCCGACAATTGCGCGATGCAGCTCATCCGCAACCCCAAGCAGTTCGACGTCATCGTCACCGATAACCTGTTCGGCGACGTCCTGTCGGACGAGGCGGCGATGATGACCGGCTCACTCGGCATGCTGCCATCGGCCTCGCTGGGGGCGCCCGATGCCAAGACCGGCAAGCGCAAGTCGCTGTATGAGCCGGTCCACGGATCGGCCCCCGACATCTCCGGCAAGGGGCTGGCCAACCCGATCGCCATGATCGCGAGCTTCGCCATGGCGCTGCGCTACTCGCTCGACATGGGCCGCGAAGCCGACATGATCGAGCAAGCGATCGCGCGTGTCCTTGAGAAGGGCTTGCGGACCGGCGACATCATGCAGCCCGGCTGCGAGAAGGTCGGCACCGCTCAGATGGGCGATGCGATCCTGTCCGAGCTGAAGGGGCTCATGGGTTGAGCGCCATATCGGCGAGCCGTTGCCAGGAGCGCGCTGACGATGGCCAGTAACCTCGCAACGATCGGACTGGCGACGACGGCGGCCGACGACCTGGGCGTGCTGGTCGAGCGGCTGGCCGCCGAGGCCGCGGTCCG
>JBGSQO010000569.1:0-4669 GCA_041738055.1 Filomicrobium sp. | reverse complement strand
GTTGCGCCAGCCGGTCGATGTCGAGCACCACCCGCATCGCGAAATCGTCCGAGGCGAACATCGAGGCATCGCCGACGCTGGTGACGCGCTTGAGCGCATCGACCAGGTTGATGCGGGCATAGTTGGTCAGGGTGGAGCCGGCGACATCATCGCTGGTGGCATAGAGCGTGACGCCCATCAGCAGCGAGGAGGATTTCTTCGCCACCTTCACGCCGGTCTGCTTCACTTCCGACGGCAGCAGCGGCTCGGCCAGGGCCACCCGGTTCTGCACGTTGACGGTGGCGATGTCCGGATCGGTGCCGAGGGCGAAGGAGATGTTCAGCGTGTAGGAGCCATCGGCGCCGGAAGTCGACTTCATGTAGATCATGTTGTCGACGCCGATCACCTTGTCCTCGATCACCTGGGCGACGGTCTGCTCGGTGACCTCGGCCCCCGCGCCGGGGTAATAGGCGGTGACGCTGACTTGCGGCGGCACGATGTTGGGGAACTGTTCGATCGGCATCCGGGTCATCGCGATCAGGCCGGCGATGAACAGCACGATCGAGATCACCCCGGCAAGGCGCGGGCGCTGGATGAAGGTATCGGCGATCATTTCAGCCTTCCCCGGCCAGGGCCGCGTTCACGGTGCCGCCGGGGCGGGCCTTGTTCACGCCTTCGGTGATCACCAGCGTGCCGGGTTCCAGCCCGGCCGCGATGCCCGCTGCCGTCATGGCTTCAACCAGATGGAAGACATAGGCCGGTCCGGAGCCCGACAGGGCCGTGACCGCGTTCATCTGGCTCTCGTCGGCGATGAAGGCAACGGCACCGATGGCCGACAGCAGTGTTTCGGCGAGTGCCCTCTGAGCTGGCGTCGTGGCCGAATTGGCGCAACACACCGTAATGCCTCGGCCGATGGCCGCCGGCGTGTTGGGCATGGCGCGGATGATCGCGGCGCCCTCGGGCAGATGCAAGGCAAAGCTCGCAAGCGTGCGGCCGGCGGCAATCGACAAGGTCAGCGTCCGAGGCCCCGCCAGTCGCGCCAGCGGCGCAAACACCTGATCCATCACTTGCGGCTTGACGGCGGCCACGATCACGGCCGGCGGCCTCGGCAGGTGGGCGATTGAAACCTGCGGCGTAATGCCCTGCTCGGCCAGCCATTGAGCGACCTCCGGCGGCGGGGCCGGGTCCTGAACGACGATGGCCTCAGGCGAAAGCCCGCGCGCGATCAACCCCTTCAGCATGGCCCCGCCCATCTTGCCGGCTCCGGCAAGCAGAAGGGGTCCGTCGAGGTGAAGAGTCATGGCGGCTCCGGGAGGCTCGTGCAGGTGAACGTTAAACGCGGTCGCATAACTGTAGCGACCAGCGCGACGATGAGACCAGTCTCGATGCAGATCGGCAACAATCGCGTGAAGCAAACGCGAGCCCTGCACGATCGGTCGCGGATCATGGTATGAAGCGGGAAAGTGTCAATCCGATCCGCGTGGTCGGGCACAGCATGGAGACCCCGATGCGCGGTTCCACACCTTTCGTCCTCGGCGCCCTCGGCGCTTTTCTGGTTGCTGCAGCTAGTGTTTCCGTCGAGGCCGGCCGCATCGGTCGACTGCCCGAGGACTTGAGCCGTGGCTACGTCGTCGCCGAAAGCCGGCACGGCAACGGCAGCGTCTCTGGCCCGGTTCGATATACCGAACTCGGACCGCAGGTGCGCCTGCCGGGCGGCACGTGGCAATATTGCCGCCGCAGCTGCGCCGAGACCCTGCGCGTCGAAACGATCGACTTCTGGGACGCTCAGCGCGACACGCCCGGCGGCGGGCTGGCGGCCGAGTGCGGCATCTTCGGCTGCCTGGAGATCGGCCGGCGGTACTGATCCCTGGCCTACTGAATGTACGGGTTCGTCCGCTTCTCAAGCCCGAGGGTCGATCCGGGGCCGTGGCCGCAGATGAACGCGTAGGCGTCCCCCAGCGGCAGCAGCTTGGTCTTGATGGCGCTGATCAGCGCATCATGGTCGCAGTAAGGGAAATCCGTGCGCCCGATGGAGCCGCGGAACAGCACGTCGCCGACGATCAGCAGCTTGTTCTCGCGATTGACGAAGACGACCGAGCCGGGCGAATGGCCGGGGCAGTGCAGAATCTCGAACACATGGCCGCCAAGGGTGACGATATCACCCTCCTCGAGCCAGCGGTCGGGCGTCAGGTTCCGGGCCGGGATGCCATAGTCGCGACCCTGCTTGACGAGGTTGTCCAGCAGGATTTTGTCGGCGCGATGCGGCCCCTCAATCTCGACACCCAGCCGCGCGCGCATCTCGTCGGCGCCGGCCGCATGGTCGATATGGCCGTGGGTGATCAGGATCTTCTCGGGCTTCATCCCGACCTCCTTGATCGCCGCCTCGATGCGATCGAGGTCGCCACCCGGATCGATGACGGCGCCGAGGCCCGTCCCGGCATCCCAGATCAGCGTACAGTTCTGCTGGAAGGGCGTGACGGGGATGAGGGCGGCCTTGAGTGTCGGCTTCTTGGGATCGTCGGTCATGTCTCGGCTCGTGCGCGGATGAGGGAAGTCTCTTTGTCCATCACACAGCCGGGCGAGCCGGTCAAACAGCCAGGCCCAAAAGCAAACGGCGAAGCCTGGAGGCTCCGCCGCTTGATGTGTCCCGGGGCAGGACCGTCGTCGGCGCGTCACTCACCCTTTCAGGCGGCGGCGTGCTCGTCGCCAGGATCGCGCAGCACATAACCGCGTCCCCAGACGGTCTCGATGTAGTGCTGACCACCGGTCGCCGCCTGCAGCTTCTTGCGCAGCTTGCAGATGAACACGTCGATGATCTTCAGCTCGGGCTCGTCCATGCCGCCATAGAGATGATTGAGGAACATCTCCTTGGTCAGCGTCGTGCCCTTCCTCAGCGAGAGCAGCTCGAGCATCTGATATTCCTTGCCCGTCAGATGCACGCGCTGACTGTTGACTTCGACGGTCTTGGTATCGAGGTTGACCTTCAGGTCGCCGGTCTCGATCACCGACTGCGCGTGGCCTTTCGACCGGCGCACAATGGCGTGAATACGGGCAACCAGCTCATCCTTGTGGAACGGCTTGGTCATGTAGTCGTCGGCGCCGAAGCCGAGACCACGCACCTTGTCCTCGATGCCGGCCAGACCCGAGAGGATCAGGATGGGCGTCGACACCTTGCTGACGCGCAGGGCCTTCAAGACCTCGTAGCCGGAGATATCCGGCAGATTGAGATCGAGAAGGATGATATCGTAGTCGTAGAGCTTGCCGAGGTCGGCTCCGTCTTCGCCCAAATCGGTCGTGTAGACGTTGAAACCTTCCGATTGCAGCATCAGCTCGATGCTTTGCGCGGTCGCGCTATCGTCTTCTATGAGTAGGACTCGCATCCTTCATTCCTCTCTCCCCTGGCCGTTTGGCCAGGATCGCTGCCCCGATGGTGAAGAGAACGCTACTGCCGGCTTCGACCCGGTCGTCATCGAGAAGTTAACCCATAAGGGTTTAACAATTCTTAATTTTGTCTTGCGGCAACGCGGAAGCCGTCAACGCATCCCGTTACCTGTACTTAATCGATGATCGACCGATACTTGCTATGCGACGCGAGCCCCACGCGGCAGAAGAGGGCGGATGCGACAACCCACCTTCGAACCGGAAATAGGCACATCAACGCGACGACACGACATAGCGCCTCACCCAACACGAGGCTTGGTCGAGCAAGGCGCACCAAACCGACGCGAGCGAACCAGCAAAGATTCTTGACACACAGACGTTGCGCGCCGCGCACTGCTGCATGGCCGCTTGACGATTCCGTCGTGTGTGCAAGTCCCCGACCCGACGCATCAACAGCTATCATTATTCGCGGCGCGCCCCTAGTGCCTCTGGCGCATTGGTCCGGGCCCAGAGTCCGTCTCGAACATCATAAGACGGTCCCGTTGCTTTAGGGCAACGTTAAGTCGCGGATGCTACAAAATCGATGAGCAATGGTTGATGCAACGTTGCCACGTTGACTTGGGTCAGCTCTGGCAGCAAGTTGAAACCAGATGTGCCCCGTCGCAGCGAAGGAACTGGATCGGCTGGCACAAATCTTGTTTCCGTAGTGGGACGAGTGGCAAGTAGAGTATTGGGGTAGAACGCCATGAAGTCACGCGAGACCGCGCTGCGTCTTAAGCGCTTCGAAGCCGACGAGAAGGCCCGCAAGGTCGCCGACCTGCAGCACATGATCCAGGAGTTCGAGATCATGGCCCGCGACCTCGACCGACAGATCTCGGCCGAGGAAGACCGCACCGGCGTCAAGGACGCCGCTCACTTCAATTATTCGACCTACGCCAAGGCGGCCGCCCAGCGCCGCAACAATCTGATGTCCTCGGTCGAGGAGCTGCGCATGAAGCTGGAGACCGCCCAGCGCGAGCGCGACGACGCCATGGAGCAACTGTCCCGCTCCGGCATCGTGGAGCAACAGGACAACGTGCGCCCCAGCCGGCGTGGCGAGCGAACGAGCAGCACGATCGTCTCGTGACGGCTGGCCTCGGGTTGCAGCGCCCGTTTCAACTCTGACTTGCGACCCAGGCCACCAAGGACAATACCCCGAAGGCGTCGAGCGAACCGGCTCGGCGCCCTTCGCTTTATGGCGGCTCGATGCACCAGCCATGGCTGCGCCAGCCAGCACCGGGGGCCGCCCACCGCCCGCGACCCGGCACCC